>NZ_JBKOOL010000087.1:0-24034 GCF_046764065.1 Nocardia sp. NPDC002869 | reverse complement strand
CTTGGCCAGCGCGGCGCGTCGGCCGACAGCGGCGCGGCTGGCGCCATAGCCACCGATCCGACATGGTTGATTTTCAATAACCGAGAAGTGCGGGCACGACGAGAGCGGTACCCGACTTGCTCTCCCGCAGCCCGAGCACGAAGCGGCCGGCAACGCACGGGATGACTGGCCGGGGTCCCGTCCCACCGAGTTGCCGAACGCATTGATCGACCAGTTCTCGACGTGGGGTGTGCGCGACCTCCGGCCGCGTGGCCCTGCTGACTGGTGGCCTGCATTGTGTTCCCGCGCCCCTCCACCGTCAAGGGCGCCCAAGGGCGTCAGCTGCGCTGATGGCCTTCGCCACCCTTGCCCCCGGAGCCTCTACGCGAGAAAGACAGGCCCTATGGGGCAGGCAGGGAAGCCAGCCCCCTGTATGCGCAGACCACCACTCAGCAGGCCCAAACAGCACTCCTCCAGAAAAGAGGGCACATCAGCCAAGGGGTTGTGCTTAAGTTGAGTAATGCGCGATGCATACCCGCAGTGGTATCCCCCGGATGAGAAGTCTCTGCAACACGCTTTCAAGAATGGCACGGTCGCTTTAGATACCAACATTCTTCACCATCTCTACCGGCTAGGTGAGCAGCAGCGAAACCAAGTACTAAAAGTGCTGGAGAACGATGATATTAAGCCTAGGATTTGGCTCCCATACCAAGTGGGACTTGAATACCAAAAGAACAGGCTTAAAAACGCATACGACCAGAGTCGCGTATATGCGGATCTGATCGAAGAAGTTGAAAAGCATGGACGACAAATAAGAAGTAAATTCGAAGTCAATATCTCAGACCCAGAGGTTCGCAAGGAACCAATAGACACTCTGGAGACGGTAGTCAAACAGCTCTCGGGCCAACTGGAAGAACTTGGACGCAAGCATGTCATCGGGTTCGACATCGCCAGCAGCGAGAACGATCCAATTCGGGCTGCCTTAGACCGGATATTCAGCTCCGGGGCTTCGGTCGGCGCTAAACCAGATGCTTCCGTTATCGGATCCCGCACGGCCGAAAGCCGGAAGAGGTATGAACGAAGAGTTCCTCCCGGATACAAAGATGCGGAGGGGCCTAATAAGAAGCCCAATCCGGAAGGTGACTATTTGATCTGGTGCGAGCTGCTGGACCACGCCACTTCGAGCGGTCGACCTATGGTATTCGTGACCAACGATGAGAAGGAGGACTGGTATCAGCATGGCCCAGATGGAAAGGTGCTAGGCCCTCGCCCGGAATTGCGGGAGGAAATGATGGCCAGAAGTGCAGATTGCTACCATCAGACGACGCTTACCGGATTTCTTCGATCAGTAGATAGATTTCTCTCCATTCGTGTCGATGAGGCCACGATCGAGCAAGTTGACGCTACTATTTTCGCTCCAGTAGCCGAAGCGCCAAACCCCTCATTTAAATATATTGATTCAGTCTTCGATTGCCTCTTGGAGCACTTTCCAAATGTAGAGATCATGCCCGGTAGTCACGCACGAAATGATGGCATAAGTTTCGTATTGGTGAGCGACGGAAAAGTATTTGCCGAGGTTGCCGTGCGGCCAACGCGCGCAGCTCTATACCCCGAAGAATTGATAGAACTGGTTCAATTCTCCGACAGCCCATCGCCGGGCGTTATAGCCGTCTCCAATAATCTTCGAGGAAATAAGATCGCCCGGTGGAGGCGATCCAACTGTGTGGCTATTGCAGTCGAATACACCTCCGATCAGACGAGCGGGCTTCGTGCTGCTGTCGAGCATTTTCTCGAGGAAGGCCGCAAGATAAAAATAAAAGACTATACAATCTGACATAGTCATCATTTACGCAATTAACGTTTAGCAGAAAACTGGAGCTCTAACCCGCTATGCACAGGCATGAGGAGCGACGACGCATCACCTATGGCCACCTGGGCGATCACGGCGCGGTCGTCACTCCTCGCTTGGCTGCGAGAGTCAATACAGCACTCAACAAGATCATCGACGGCAACACCACTCGATGCCCCCTTACTTTCCCCGTACAAACGTCCGCGTACAAGCCCGGACCGAAGCGAACCCCGCAACGGAGCGGCGAGCCGTAAACTGTTGATACACAACAGCAATGGCAGGCTTCCGCAGACAGCTACGTACGCCAGAACGGATCAGAAGGTTACGAGTTCAAAATCCTGTCGGCCCTGAAAGATCGTCATTTCCAGGCCGATGCGTGGATATTGATACTGCGGCTTCAGCCCGCGAGTTGTAACTAGTCGTCAGCGACAGGCTCCACCCTGGAACACACGATCGAATGCCGGGCCGTCGGTAGTTGTCGAGCCGATCGAGTAAAGACGCGCACCGGGCCGCGGATGTGAACGCGTGCGACACTGGCCCTCCGTGCAGTTCGGTGTATTGGAGGGTCGATGTTCGCGCTCGTGGTGAGGTTCAACCTGAAGGATGCCGATGCCGCCGAAGCATTCGACCGGTTGGTGGCGGAGACCACCGAGGGCATCACCGAGTCCGAACCCGGCACCCTCGTCTACGCCACCCACACCGTGACGGATGCCCCACTCGCCCGCGTCTTCTACGAGGTCTACCAGGACCGCGAAGCGTTCGAGGAACACGAGCGTCAGCCCCACACCCGCCGCTTCCTCGATCGGCGCGCCGACTACGTGGCCGATTTCCGGGTCGAGTTCCTGACCCCGGCCACCGCCAAGGGCCTGCCCTGATCACAGCCGGTCAGCGATCCCGCACCACACGGCCAGCCCGTGCACGGCATCGCCCCGGCGGGCTTCGGCGCGAGCCAGAGCACGTACCGTTTCGCGGACCATCGGGTTGTACCGGGTCTGGGCGGGCGCGATCCTTTTCGCGGTATACAGCGACTCCAGCGCCCGCCCACGGTCGCCCTGAAGAAGGAATGCCCGCGAGAGATCGATGTAGTGATGTCCGGACCGCTCCTTCGGTGTCGTCGCCGGGATCACGACCGTATGCGCTCGGCTCAGAGCTGTCACCGCATCCATGGCTTCTACCGACAAAGCAACCGACCAGATAGCTACGTTGGTCGGGCCGAACGACAGTATTCGATCGCGGTCATCCCCCAACCGTCGCGCGGCCTCGCGGGCTTCGGCCAGGTGTTCATCGGCGAGATCGCGCTTCCCGGAACGGGACGCGGCCAAGCCCGACTGGAGGTGGAGACCCCCCCACGCGATGAGGTCCTTGCGGGTGGCGGTACCGAGCCGGAATTCGATATCGGCCCGGCAGTTCTCCAGAAAACACATCGCCGCAGTCCAGTCGCCCCCTGCGGTCAGAATGGCCGCACGCTGGAATTGGGCCGCAGCGATCCACAGCGAGTCGCCGGACGTCGCCGCAGACCACGTCAGGCGGTCGACCGCGGTACCGGCAAGGTCGGTATAACCCAGCTTGTGCGCAAGACTGTGCGCTGAGTAGTACAACTCGCACAGAAGAGCTGCCGCCTGCTCTCGCTCGTGACCGGCACTTCGATGCACCGCCGCCCGAAGCTCCCCCATCAGCGGCAGAAGTTCCTCGCCCAAGCGATGGAATGACGCGTTCCGGCGGAAGATACAGATTCGAGCGACTGCTTCCCGCAACTGCTCAAAGGGCCGCACCTCCGGCACTGCGTGATTGTCGATGTCGTAGGCCGCGAGTTCGGTACGCAGCCCGGAGATGGCCGCGTGCATTTCGGCGTCGTGCCCGAGCTCGGGGCGAAACGGTTGCCCGGTGAGGTCGGCAACTCCGACCCGAAGAGCTTTGGAGACCGCGCCCAGGAACGCAGCTGTAGCAGGCACTCGCTTCTGCTCCACCGAGCGAATGAGACCGATCGACACATTCGCTCGCGCAGCGAGTTCTCTCTGCGTCATACCGGCCAGCTTTCGAGCCTGGGCGACGCGCGAGCCCACGGCATCGTCGGTCTTTTCCGTCACCGTTCCAGTAAACCGCCGCCGGGTGGCTCCGGGGTACGAAAAAGCTTCGTACTCCGGCACCGAGCGCACGGGCACAGTCCCGATACGACAGTTGCTCCGCTCGAGCGGGGCGACTCGGTCACCGAGGAAGCAGAACGCCCCCATCCACACCCCTCCACAACGAACCGAGGTCTCCGAATGGCAGAGATCCCAGCCCTTCCCTTCCGAGCACCGAAGAACCGGGCCATGGCCGCGACATTGAAACTCCTGCAGGCGGGAAAAACCTGGGTCACCGACGACCCGAAGGTTCTGCGGCAGATCGCCGATGGCCTGCGCAGCCTGGACCAGCCCACAACCCATTGCCGGTCACAGGCCCCGATCCGCGGATACGCACACGCACATCAGGTGATGGCGACCCACGCCGAGCACCGCTGCCCCCGCTTCGAAACTGCGGCGGAGTTCGCGGCCCGGGCGCGCCCGTGAGCCGGCCGATATCCGGGAAGCGGAGAGCACTTGTACTGCGCCGGACCGATTGCGACAGTGGCGTTATCGACCGGCTGGCGCAGGAGCATGGCCTAGACATCGTGTACACGGTCGTCACGGACACCGCCCCGCAGCTCACAGCGCTCATCGCTGTTCACCACATGCTGGAATCCGACGCCGAGACAGTCAGAGTTCCGCACCTCACCGAAGACGAGATCCGGAGAGATCGCTCGTGGCAGCTTGTGGTCACGCTCGCGAGGCTTGTGACCATGGCCGGCGTGGTCGATCAATAGTGGCCCATGATCAGGACGCACGTTGTGCCGGCAATCACCGCTTTGCCGGTCTGCCGAGAGCCCGGGGAGATAGCGAAGCGAGAAAGTGGTTATACCGGCGGCGAGGACCGAACCACGACGACCCGGAGCTGGAGGATGCAGAAATGAGCGGCGGCGACAAGTGTCTGTCCGAATTGGGGCCCGAGGAGTTGCGCGGCCGGAGCGACGATCTGGCCGCTGTGCGCGACCGCCTGGTCGAGCTGGGCGCGGCCGATGTGGCGACGGAACTCGACGAGGTCCTGTCGGCGATCGCCCGCTACGACGAACCCGATATCGAGAATTACCGCGCGCAGGTCGAGCGGCGCATGGCCAATATCGCGGACGTGCTCCGGGCCGTCGAGCGGGATAGCTCCGGTGACGGCAGGCAGATCGAGGAAGCGGTCACCCGGTATCGCGCCGGCATCGACTGAACGCACCGACGTCCGGTCGAGTAGCGAAGGCGCCGGTCGGGGCATAGGTTGCGAATCGGCCCGTCGATTGTCCGAGCTGCCGGCTCGGCGTGCTGCCAGGAGAAGTTTGTGGCCGAGCGATCGTCCAACCCGGACCGCCCGCCGGAGGGTGGTCCCGGCGGGCTGCGCAGGCGGCTCGGCCTCGCCGATGCGGTGGTGATCGGTCTGGGCTCGATGATCGGTGCGGGGATCTTCGCCGCGCTCGGACCGGCCGCGCGCGCGGCCGGGGCCGGGCTGCCGGCCGGGCTGGTGGTGGCGGCGGTGATCGCCTACTGCAACGCCACCTCGTCGGCTCGGCTGGCGGCGCGGTATCCGGTTTCCGGCGGCTCCTATGTGTACGGCCGGGCGCGGCTCGGGGAGTTCTGGGGGTTTCTGGCGGGCTGGAGTTTCGTGGTCGGCAAAACTGCCTCGTGCGCGGCGATGGCGCTGACCGTGGGCGCCTATGTGTGGCCGGAGCGGGCGCATGCCGTCGCTGTCGCCGCCGTGGTGACGATGACCGCGGTCAACTACCGCGGCGTGGAGAAGTCGGCCGAGCTGACCCGCATCGTGGTAGGCGCCGTGCTGGGCGTGCTGGCCGCTGTGGTGGTGGCCGCCTTCACCACCGGGCACACCGATACGGGGCGCCTCGCGTTCGACGACGAGGTGTCCTTCGGCGGGATTCTCCAGTCCGCGGGACTGCTGTTCTTCGCGTTCGCGGGGTACGCGCGCATCGCCACCCTGGCAGAGGAAGTACGCGATCCGGCACGCACGATCCCGCGGGCGATCCCACTCGCGCTGGCGATCACCCTGGCCGTCTACACAGTGGTCGCGATGGCCGCGCTGGTCGTACTGGGTCCCCGACAGCTGGCGGAGGCGACCGCGCCCCTCTCGCAGACCGTGCACGCCACCGGCGTGACCTGGCTCGAACCCGTGGTCCGCGCCGGGGCGGCCGCGGCGGCACTCGGTTCGCTCCTCGCCTTGACCCTGGGGGTTTCGCGCACCGCGCTGGCCATGGCACGCGATCGATATCTGCCCCGAGCGTTCTCGGCGGTGCATCCCCGGTTCGGGGTGCCGCACCGCGCGGAGATCGGCGTCGGGGTGGTCGTGGCGGTGGTGGCCGCGACCGCCGATGTGCGTTCGGCCATCGGGTTCTCCTCCTTCGGTGTGCTCCTGTACTACGCCGTCGCCAACGCCTCGGCCCGGACGCTGACCGCGGCCGAGAACCGGCCACCGCGCGTGATCCCGGTCCTCGGCCTGTTCGGATGCCTCGTACTGGCCTTCACCCTGCCTTGGACGGCAGTGGCTTCCGGGGTGGCGGCTACCGCGGTAGGAGTGGCGATCTACGTGGTTCGGGCCCGGGCGCGACAACGGTCGTCCGGCAAGGGCGCTGCCTCCTGACGGCGATCCGGCACGAGGCCCGCCTGCTCCGCCGGCTGATTCCGCTGGGCCTGGTCCGGCTCCCGGCCGCGAGGCGATCGGCCGTGAACCCCTCGGCCGCGCCGGCCGGAAACCCCACCGCCGGGTGCCCGGCACCGCCGGGAAGGACACGTTCACCGTGTGTTCGCGCCGGAACCGTGACAGTGCCGCTGCGGGCACCGGCCGGAACCCGCCGTCGCGGGGAACTACGGCGCCGAGCCCGCCGGCGCGGACAATTCCCGCATGGCCCGGCAGATCGTCGCGTGGATCTCGGACTCTTCCGTCGCCGCGTCCGGGTCCCAGGTCGGTTCCGGCGCGTTCTCGATCGCGGGCCCGAACAGCCACCACACATTGCGCCACGGATCGATGAAGCGGGCGAGGGAGGAGGCGCCGTAGAAAGGCGTGGTCTCGGTGATGATCCGCGCGCCCCGCGCCGTGGCCCGGCGCAGTATCTCGTCGCAGTGGGACACATTGACCTGGAGCAGAGCGGGAGTGAACACCCAGTCCGGTTTGGAGTCCACCACCATCAGGCACGAATCGCCGATCCGCACCTCCGCGTGGATGAGCAGGCCGTCGGTATCGACGGCGTGCGCCTGCGGAGTCTCCGTTCCGTCGAACACCGCGCCCAGGAATTCGATGAAGGCCCGGGCGCCACCGGGCCCCTTGACCGCGGCGAATGCGTTGAGGCTGCCGTAACCGTTGCCGAGCTCGGACACGGGACTGATCAGCGGTGGAGTGGTCATGGCGCGAGCATGGCATCCGTTGCGGTCAGTTGCTGTCCTCTGCATCGCCACCCGGCGGCTCGGTCCTCACTGCCCGGAGGCCACGATGGGAACCACGTAGGCGCGGGCGAATTCGTCGAGCTGCTCGTCGGATTCCAAGGGCACCAGGCCCGACGGGCAGAGGATGAACGAGTGCACCAGCCGGCACGCCACTTCCGCGCGGGTCAGCAGATCGGCGGGTTCGGTGAACAGCCCGGCGTCGGCGGCGCGGCACAGGGCGGTATGGGCGGCCGCCACCGACATGGCGAAGACCGGACCGCCCTCCACGGTCAGTTTTTCCAGAATGCGTTCGGGCTCGACGGTCAGCATGCGCTTGACCAGCGGATGATCCCGCCATTGTGTGACGACTGTCACAAATATATCGGCGACCAGGTCGGCCAGGGTGGTGTGCCGGGTGGAGATGGCGTCGACCTCGATGAGGACCGCGGCTACCTCTCGGCTCACGACCGCCTGCACTACATCGTCGCGGGAACCGACCCGGCGATATATGGTGACGCGGTCGACACCGGCCTGCCTGGCGATGTCTTCGATGGTCGTCTTCTTGACGCCGAACTCGCTGAATCTGATCAACGCCGCGTCCAGAATGCGAGCCTCGATACCGTCCTGCAGTCCGGGTGACGATGTATACGCGGCGGACATGCAGTTAACGCTAGCAAGTACCGCATGAGCGCAAACACCTATCGGGCACTCGCAATATTGCAACATTGCTATTAATTATGTTGCGATGTAGATTCGCCGAATGGTGCAGACCAGCCGAGCAGCCGCTTGTTTCACCCTGGTGCGTCGTACATCACGACTATCGAGAGCCAACTGATGGGCACCCAGGTACCGGCGCGCGGTTTCCAGATGATCGGCACGGCCGTGGACGTCTGCCGATCGATATTCGTCGCCCACCGGCCCGCCTCGTTGCTGCCGCACTCGAAGGTGCTTTGGCACAGTGGATTCAACCGCAGACTCGTGGTCGCCGCGATCCGGCGCAAGGCCGTCGATGTGGTGACGGTGATCCTGGTGGATCCCGACGGCAATCCGTTACCCGCCTGGTTACCGGGCGCCCACCTGGAACTGTCCCTACCGTCCGGGCGCCGCCGCCAGTACTCGCTGTGCGGCGATCCCCGCGACCGGTCCGCCTACCGCATCGCCGTCCGGCTCATGCCGCACGGCAACGGCGGCTCGATCGAAATCCACGAAAGCCTTCGCAGCGGTGACGCACTGCGAGTCCACGGCCCACGGCACACCTTCCCGTTCATCGACGCGGAGGAGTACCTGTTCGTCGCCGGCGGTATGGGGATCACCCCCATCCTCCCCATGGCCCAGGCGGCCGGCCGGCGCGGCAACCTCGTCTACATCGGGCGCAGCCGGGAGTCGATGCCCTTCCTCGGCCGGGTCCCCGGCGCGGTCATCCGGCCGGACGACGAGTTCGGGACTCCGGATATGGAGGAGATCCTCGCCCGCGCGAACCCGCATGCGGCCGTTTATGTCTGCGGTCCCACTCCCATGCAGGAAGCCGCCGCGCGCGCCCTGCCGCGGGTGAACCCCACCTGCACACTGCATCTCGAACGCTGCTCGGCGACGCGGGCGGCCCCGGCGTCCGAAGCGGTGCCCGCCCGGCCCTTCCATTGAAAAAGCCCCTCACCACAGGTAAGGGGCCGAAGCGGTGGCGGAGGGATTTGAACCCTCGGAGGGGGGTTACCCCTCACACGCTTTCGAGGCGTGCTCCTTAGGCCGCTCGGACACGCCACCGCCCGCAACAATACCGGAATAGCCCCGTATCCCTAAATCGGGGGCTCGACCTGCGAACTTCCACGGCGCCCACCCGCACGGGAACATGCCCGAGGAAGCTTCAGCGCTGAGTCCGGAAGAAGTCGTCGAGAATCGCCGCGCATTCGGTCTCCAGGATCCCGCCGCGCACCTGGGGACGATGGTTGAGGCGCCGGTCGCGGACCACGTCCCACAGCGAACCGACCGCCCCCGTCTTCGGCTCCCACGCCCCGAACAGCAGCCGATCCACCCGGGCCGCCACCAGCGCGCCGGCGCACATGGTGCACGGCTCCAGGGTCACCGCGAGAGTGGTGCCGGTGAGCCGCCAGCCGTCGCCGTGGACCGCGGCCGCGCGGCGCAGGGCCAAGACCTCGGCGTGCGCGGTGGGGTCGCCGGAGGCCTCACGCGCATTGGTGGCACGGGCCAGCTCCCGGCCCTGGTCGTCGAACACCACCGCGCCCACGGGAACGTCCCGCGGGTCGGCGGTGGCGGCGACGGCGAGGGCCGTGCGCACCATCTCGATATCGGCGAGCGGAACGCTCACCTCAGCGGGGCAGTTTGTCGAGCACCGCGGAGAACTCCGACGCGAAGCCCAGCCGCTGGGCGATCATCGTGAGCTGTTCGTCGGGATAGAGATCGGTCTCGGCGAGGATCACACTGAGCACCGGTTCGGGCAGGCCGAGATCGGCCAGGATGGCGAGGTCGCCTTCCTCCCACGGTTCGACATCGTCGAGTTCGTCGGGGTCGATATCGGGGATCTCGATATGGAGTTCCTCCAGGACATCGGCGGCGATGTCGTAGTCGATCGCCGCGGTCGCGTCCGACATCAGCAGCCGGGTGCCGCTCGGGGCGGGCCGGACCACGATGAAGAATTCGTCGTCGATATCCAGGAGCCCGAAAACCGCGCCGGAGGAACGCAGCGCCTTCAACTCGTTCTCCGCGGCCGACAGGGTGGTGAGCGCGGCCGAGCTCAGCGGAGTGCACCGCCACGTACCGTCTTCCCGGACAACGGCCACCGCGAACCCTTCCACGTCGTCGTAATCATCCGACGCCGCCTTGTTCGTGCCCGCGCGCTGTGCTGCCATGGGCGCAACGGTAGTCGGCCCGGGGCCGTTAGATGAAGTCGTATGCGAATCTGTTCCGGTGACTGCTGACGACCATACGGCGCTCTGCGTTCTCGGAACGGGTTTGATCGGCGGCTCGCTGCTGCGTGCGGCGACCGCGGCCGGTCGGACGTGCTGGGGATACAACCGCTCGGCGCCGGGCGTGGCGGCGGCCCGGACCTCGGGTTTCGATGTCGGCGACGATCTCGCCGCGGTATTGCGCCGGGCCGCCGAGGCCGATGCCCTGATCGTGGTGGCGGTGCCGATGCCGGCGGTGAACACGATGCTCGACGCGATCGCCGAATACGCGCCGGGGTGCGCGCTGACCGATGTGGTGAGTGTGAAGTCCCCTGTCGCGGCAGCGGTGCGGCGGTACGGGCTCGAAGCCCGCTACGTCGGCGGGCACCCGATGGCGGGCACCGCCGAATCGGGCTGGCAGGCAACCGATGCGGAACTGTTCCGCGACGCGGCGTGGGCGGTCGGGGTGGACCCGGGCACCGACGCGGACGTCTGGACGCGTGTCACGCGGCTGGCCCTGGACTGCGGTGCGGTGGCCGTCCCCGTGACCGCCTCCGAACACGACCGCGCCGTGGCCCGGATCTCCCATCTACCGCATGTGTTCGCCGAGGCGCTGGCAGTGGCCGGGGCACGCGGCGGGGACCTCGCGCTCGGATTGGCGGCGGGGTCGTTCCGGGACGGCACACGGGTCGCGGGCACCGCACCCGATCTGGTGCGGGCGATCTGCGAACCCAATTCCGAGGCGCTGCTGGCGGTACTGGACGAGACGCTGACCGCGCTGGGTGAGGCGCGGGAGTCCCTGAGCGCGCAGACCTCCCTCGCCGACCTGACCGCGGCCGGTCACGCCGCCCGGCAGCGCTACGAAACGGCCGAACGCTGGGAGATCACCGAGATCTTCCCGGGCACGGCGGGTTGGCTGGAGAAACTGCAGGAAGCGGGCCGGGCGGGCGGGGTCGTCACCCACCTCGCGGCGGCTCCGGCCGGCGATTGACCCGTCCTCAGACCCGCTCGGCCAGGCCCGGGTAGTCCACGACGAAACCGTCGGGATCGACGGTGAGGGTCGCGCTGGACACCGGCGAGAGAACGCTGATCCCGTCTCCCGCGCTGCTGTAGGTGAGATCGGCCTCCTGCACCGTCAGCTCCGGCAACCGGACATAGACCACCGGGACCTGCACATCCTCCATGGCGTGCTGCAGGTCGAACCGCCGGATGGGCAGGGTGTTGAAGAACGGGCTGAGCACCACATCCGCGTCCAGGGCGCCGCCGAACATGGACCGGATACGGGTGCCGGTGGCGTCGACGAGCCAGTAGTTCTCCTCGTCGCGGGCCAGGGACGCGTGCCGCTCCCCGGCAGCGGTGGTGCTGCTCATCGACAGCCGCCTGGTCGCCCCGTTCTCGTCGGTGACCAGGTCATAGGAGGCGCTGAACGCGGTGTGCTCGCCGCAACCGCTGCCGATGATGCGGCCGCTGGCGCGGATCCGGTTGCCGTTGAGCGTTACACGAACCGATTCCATCCGCGAGCCGTCGTGCGCACGCCAGGTGAGAACCGCGGGCCACCGCCCGGCGGCCGGCGGCGCCGCCGGACCGGGGGTTACGTCGCTCGATTGCGTCACGTGTCCACCGTACGCAACACCGGCGCCCACAGCGCTCATACGGGCCGTGTTCCGCGCCGCCGGCCCCGGCCTACCCCCTGTGACGCAGGTAGCGAGCGGGTACGCGGGACCCGCACCCGGTTGCTCTCCCGGCGAGTGCGTGGACAGCCGCTCCGGCACGTCACCGGGCCGGCGGTCGGGTGCCACCGTGCAATGCCCACCGGCGAGAATCTGACAGGATCACATCCTGTGGGTTGATGGGGAGTGCTTGCGATCCCCGGTGCCGACGGTCGCGGCGCGGGGAGTCCGACGGATCGGCAACGCGATCTACACCGCGAGCGGTGAACTGAGCCGATCCGGACACGAATTCGCGGATCAACTGCGCAAGGGCGCCCTTCGCTTCGCGTTGTCCGATCACGATATGCGCCGCATCTTCGAGACGAGAATCATTCCCGAACAGCTGGATATCCCGGGTCGTGCCACGGCCGCGGCAGGGCGGCCCCGGCTGGTCGTCGCGCTGGCCCAGCCGGGTGCCGGAAAGTCCACGGCCATAAGGGCCATCGTCGCGTCCTTCCGCGACCGCGGTGGCGCGGTCCCGCTGATCGCCGACGACTACATGCGGTACCACCCGATGTTCGCCGAACTCCGGGCGCTCGACGATTTCACGGCCGGTGATCACCTCTACCCGATGGCGGAACGATGGCTCGATATGGCCATCGACCATGTGATCGCGGGCCGCCGGAACGCCGTCCTCGAAGAGGGGGCGGGCAACCCGGCACGGGCGGCGGGGGTCATCGATCGCTTCCAGAGGCACGAGTACCACTCGGCCGTCGAAGCCGTAGCGGTATCGCGCGAGGAGAGCGGGGCGTCGGTGCTCACCCGCTTCCTCGGCGAGCGCCTGCGCGACGGCACCGGCCGATACGTGCCCGTCCGTGCGCAGGACGCCTGTTTCGACGGCTCGGCCGAGCTGTTACGCCTGCTCGAATCGCCGCACCCACCGGTGGCCGTCGACGAGATCAGGGTGCGCTCCCGCTTCGGCTTGCTGTACGAGAACCATCGGGTGGCGACGGGTGAATGGTCCGAGCCGCCGGAAGGCGGCCGGGTCCTGGCGGCGGAGCGGGGCCGCCCACGCACGCCGGCCGAGGAATACGCCTACTCCGCGAAAACGCAGAAGTTCCTGGAGACGCTCACGCAGGCGTACGCCGGGCAGCCGGGACGGGATGCGGACTGGCACCGGCTGTGGAACGAGATGAAACTGGTGGACGAGGCGATCCGGACCTGACCCGGACACCTCGAGTACCGGCCACCATGCTGCGGAGAACACGGCACCACTTCATCGGTCCCGGGACTCCGCTCGAAGCCGATCGACCGCGGTGACGAAGTCCGGATGGGCCGACACGATCAACTGCTCTGTCGAATCGGTCAACCAGACATCCGCGAAGTAGCCGGACCGCATCCAGGAGATCAGGCCGACAGCCGTGGCAATGGGGAAACATCCGGGCACGGCGGCGAAGCCCAGCGGCACATAGAGCTGCTCGACCCGGAAAAGAGTCGCCGCCACCAGCGCCCCGATCGTCACCACGACGATCGACAGCATCAGCAGCGCGATCCGCCGGAACCGACGGACCTCGTCCATGCAGTATTCGCAGGCCGGGTATTCGAAGCGGAGGCAGGCCTGTACCCCGTAGTTCTCCTGAGGCTTCCACAGCGGCCTGATCGAGCGGAGGAAAACCCGCATCGTCGGAATCTCCGAACCCGGCCGACCCATGGAATTCACTGCGAAAGAACGGCGCTCCACCGCAGGTAGGCCATGTTCGCTGCACACGTCGGGCATGATCTCGGCAAGTTTCAGGTTCAGTGGCGCCGTCGTGAGAAGCGGGACACGATCCGGGTCCAACTCCGTCTCGAACAGCACTTTTTCCCGCCCGCTCACTGCAGCCAGCCGTTCTTCCAGCGATCACGGAAGTAGAGGTCATCCTCATCGGGTTCGTCGGGGGTGACGACCTGATCGCGGTAGGACTTGCGGCCCCCCGGCGGCGCGCTCCCCGCCGGGGACGTGAGCGGTTGCGGAGCCGGTGGTTGTTGCGACGGCGACGGCTCGGCCGACCGGTCCGGGGCAGACCACGCCGACGGCTGATCGCGGAGCTGGTCGAGCTGTCGCTCGCCCTGTGCCGCGAGCCGCTGCCGTTCTTCCTCGGGCATCTCCGCGAACTGCTGCATCGCCGCGGGCATGGTCTGATCGAGAACTACGTTGAATGCGTCGCTGTGCATCAATGCCCGGGCGCTGGCCCGGCCGTCGAGGATGGCACGGATCTGGTCTTTCAGCCTCGGGTCGCTTGTACCCGCCATGATGACCTGGAGTGCCTTCGAGAGCTGGCGCGAGACCCCGAGATCGCCGCGCGCGAGGTCGTGTACCGGCTCGGGTGAACTCACTTCATGCCCCTGGATGGTCGTAGGAGTTCTGCGGCAGTGTGGGCAGGTCGCCGGATTGGATCGCACCCAGGCCCGCGTAGATGAGCCCGGCCGTCCCCTCGAGACCGATATAGAGGGCGGATAGTTTCGAGACCATCATGTTGAATTCCGCGATTGCCCGGAGGGTGGTCAGGGTGGCGGCGGCGACCAGCGCCGCAGTGGCGACGACCCCGACGCCGGTGGCCGCGGAAACCTTGACCGCAGCCCATTCGATGATCGCGATCGCGCCGATATCCAGGAGCGTCTGTACCGAGTCGCCGATCGTCTTCGCGCCGTAGTACGCGGCGTTCGCGTAGTTCTTGATCTCGTCGGCGACAGCGTTCAAGGCATCGACCTGACCCGCGATCGCGGTCGCCAACTCGGCGAAGTACGTTTGCGCGTTCGAGGCCGCGTTGCCGTCCCAGGTGGGGTCGACCGCCTTGGCCGCGTTCTCGACCTCGGCGGCGAAACTCGTGTTGTAGGCCGCGAGATTCTCGACAGCCACACCCGCTTGCTGCAGCGCTTCCCAATCGCCGGCGATCTTCTGCGAGAACCACTCCACCGGATCCACGCCGACAACGTTCTTCAGCCAGGTACATGCCCAATACGTCGGTGAGATCTCGTTGGAGGTCACGAGAAACTCGAACTTGTCGTTCATGGGATCTTCGAGCGCGGGCTCGGCCAGCTTCTCGACAGGTGCGCCGGCCATCACTTACCGGCCTCGTACGTGCGATCCAGGGCCGCGGCATTCGCGCGGTCCGTGGTCCGGTACATCTGGGCGACCGCGGCCAGTTCGGCCGCGGCGGCTGCGGACAGCCGCCCCAATGTCTCGTAGTTCGGCTTCAATCGCGCGTGGGCCTCGCTGATGGCACTCAGTCCGAGGCGGATGAGTCCGCCATCGCCCCACACCGTGTTGTCGACCGCCAACCATTTGTCGATGTAGGCCGTGGCGCTCGCGTTCTCGTCCGCCAGCTTTTGCAGACTCGCCGAAAATTTGTCGACTTTGTCCGGATCGACATCGAGTTCTTCCGGCATTCGACCCCTCCCTCCCGCGGCGCTCCCACACCGCGCTGTGCATCGGCAAACCCTTACACAGCCGGACGGGTGTGACAACCGCTCATTCGCCGGCCTCGCCGTGCGATCCCCGGGTTCCTCCCGCGGGCGGCCCCATGCGACGGCGGGCCGAAGCCGGGCGCCGGACAGGGACGGATCTGCCGATGCTGGCGGAGACGGAGGGATTTGAACCCCCGGTCGCTCTCACGACTCTCGCTTTCAAGGCGAGTGCATTCGGCCGCTCTGCCACGTCTCCAAGGCCTCGATGGTAACCGATGTGACCGGGAGCGACCCAAAGCCGACCACCGGTCACCCGGTGGCCGGCCGCGCGGTCACCGGGGCACGGCGAGCAGGTCGCGGGTGATGCCGGAGAGATCGGCGCAACCGGAAAGTCCCATGGCGGAATCGAAATCGGCGAGCAGCAGACGCAGTGCGTGACGCACCCCCGCGCTGCCGGCGATACCGAGGGCATACGCCCAGGGCCGGCCGTAACCCACGGCTTTGGCGCCGAGTGCGAGTGCGACCAGCACGTCCGATCCGGAGCGGACACCGGAGTCGAACAGCACATCGGCCCGGTCCCCGACCGCGCCGACCACCGCGCCGAGCGCGTCCAGCGCGGCGATCGAATTATCGATCTGCCGGCCGCCGTGGTTGCTCACCCACACCGCGTCCGCGCCGGCGTCGACCAACAGCCGGGCATCGTCGGGATGCAGGACACCCTTGACCGCGATCGGCAGATCGGTCCATTCCCGCAACTTGGCCAGGTCGGCGGGGCGCAGCGCGTGGTTACCGAACAGGCCGGCCCAGGTGAGGATCGCCATCCGCAGCGCGTCCTCGCTCTCCTCCGGCGGCGCGGACAGCTTCGCCCGGAAGACCGGGTCGGACAGATAGTTGGCGATACCTTTGCCCAGCAGGAAAGGCAGATGTCCCAGTTCGAGATCCCGCGGCCGCCAGCCGAGCGAGGGAGTGTCCACGGTGACCACGATCGCCTTCGCACCGGCCCGTTGCGCGCGCTCCACGAACGAACGCGCCAGCTCGTCGTCGGCGGGCCAGTACAGCTGATACCACCAGTCGCCCGCGACCTCACCCACCTCCTCGATGGTCGCGGAGGACGCGGTGGACAGGACCGTCCCGACGCCCAGTTCCTTCGCGGCCCGGGCCACCACCACCTCGCCCTTCTCGTGCAGCAGTTCCAGCACCCCGACCGGCGAGGTCAGCACCGGGGCGGCGAGTTTGGTGCCGAGTACCTCGACCGCGGTGTCGCGCGCGCCCGGGCCGCTGGTCCCGCAGAGCATGCGCGGCACGATCCGGTATCGATCGAACGCGGAGGTGTTGGCCACGACCGTGCGTTCGGTGGAGGCGCTACCGGCCACGTAGGCGTAGGCGCGTGCGTCGAGCAACTCCCGGGCCCGGTCCGCGAAACCGTCCGCGGTCATCGGCAGTTCCGGGACCGTCCCGCCCATTCCCTGGAGGTAGATCTCGTTCTGGAAGTCGATGAAGCTGCTCACGGCGCTCACGGTAGCCGTGTCCGGCCAGTCGCGGGCACCCTCTCGGCAATTTCTGATGCAGTATGGGTCCCGTGCGTGCGATCAACTTGAACGGATTCGGCGGCCCCGAGGTGATGGAGTGGTCCGACGCCCCGGACCCGGTACCCGGGCACGGCGAGGTACTGATCGACGTGGTGGCGGCCGGGGTCAACCGGGCCGACCTCCTGCAGCGGCGCGGCCTGTACGCGCCCCCGCCGGGCACCACGGCCGTGCCCGGACTCGAATGCTCGGGGGTGATCGCGGCCGTCGGCGAGGGTGTCCGGGACCGGTCGGCCGGCGACCGGGTGTGCGCGCTGCTGTCCGGCGGCGGGTACGCCGAGAAAGTGGCGGTTCCGGCCGGCCAGGTGCTACCGGTGCCGGACGGCCTGGATCTGGCGGCGGCCGCGGCACTGCCCGAGGTCGCGGCGACGGTCTGGTCGAATCTGGTGCTGACCGCCGGCCTGCACTCCGGGCAGTTGCTGCTGATCCACGGCGGCGGCAGCGGTATCGGCACCCACGCCATCCAGGTGGCGGACCGGCTGGGCGCCCGAGTTGCGGTGACGGCCGGATCGGCCGCGAAATTGGCGCGCTGCGCGGAACTGGGCGCGAGCGTGCTCATCAACTATCGAGAACACGATTTCGTCGATCTGATCCGGGCCGAGCAGGGATTGGGCGGACCGGGCGCGGACATCATCCTCGACAACATGGGCGCCGCCTACCTCGGGCGCAATGTGGCCGCGCTGGCCCTGGACGGGCAGATACTGGTGATCGGTATGCAGGGCGGGGTGAACGCCGAGCTGAACCTGGGCGAACTCATGGCCAAACGCGGGACGGTGCGCGCGATCAAACTGCGCGACCGCCCGGCCACCGGCCGCGGCAGCAAGGCCGACATCATCGCCGAGGTACGGGCCCACGTCTGGCCGCTGCTGGAGACGGGCGCGGTCGTGCCGGTGATCCACGCGGAGGTCCCGGTGGCCGAGGCGGCCCGGGCGCACGCACTGCTCGACGAACACGACACGTTCGGCAAGGTGATCCTCCGGATCGGCAACGACTGATCGAGTCGGCCGGACCGACGGACGCGCGGCCCGGCCCCGGAAGGCCTGCGCGCGTGTCCGAGAGAAAGCGCGCGCGGCCGGTCAGCCGAGCGCGGCCAGGGCCCGGCCGAACTGATCGATCTCCCGGCGAGTCGTGTACGGCGCGAGACCTATGGTCACCGCGCCGCCCTCGTCGTTCACACCCAGCGCGTCCAGTAACCGGCTGCCGCCGTGCGAGCCCGCCAGCACATTGATGCGCTTGTCCGCCAGTTCGGCGGCGATCTTCTCCGCCTGCATACCGTCGATGGTGAAACTGACCGTCGGGATCCGGGTGGAGGCCCGGCCGATCACGGTGAGCCCGCCGATCTTCTCCAGGGTGCTCATCAGATGGTCGAACAGCTGGTCGTGGTAGTCCTGCAGCGAGCTGATCGACAGTTCCAGCCGTTCCCGGCGGGTGCCGCGGGCCCGTTCGTCCAGGCCGGCCAGATAGTCGATCGAGGTGGTGAGGCCGGCCAGCAGCGCATACTGGTGTCCGCCGACCTCGAGCCGCTCGGGGCCCTTGGCGTAAGGATTCAACGACATGGATGGGATCCGGTCCAGGAACGCCGGGTCCCGGAAGACGAGCGCGCCGACCTGCGGACCGCCCCAGCTCGGCGCGCTCAACGCGACCACATCGGCGTTCAGGTCATCGATACCGATCAGCGCGTACGGTGCGGCGCCGACCGCGTCCGCGACCAGCAGGCCACCGACCTCGTGTACCCGTTCGGCCGCGACCCGCACCGAGGGCGCCGAACCCACGATCGGCGAGGCGGCCGTGAGCGCGACCAGCCGGGCGGTGGGCCCGATGAGCTCCTCGAACTGCCAGGCCGGCATCTCGCAGGTCTCGATCTCCACCTCGGCCCAGCGCACATGGGCGCCGTAGCGGTTGGCGATCCGCAGCCACGGCGCCACGTTCGCCTCGTCGTCCAGCCGGGACAGCACGATTCCGGTGCCCAGGCCCAGCCGGGAACTCAGGGATTCGGCGAGCCAGGCCAGCAGGACGGCGCGGTCCGGACCCAGCACGACCCCGCTGGGGTCCGCGCCGACCAGGTCCGCGACGGCCACTCGGGCGTCGTGCAGCATATCGGCGCTGCGTTTGGCGGCGCCGTGACGGCCGAGGTGGGAGAACGACGACGAGCGGAAACCGATGGACACCGCGCGCGAGACAGAATCCGGAACAAGCATGCCCGCCTGCGGAGCCAGGTTGATCCAGCCGTCGGCCACGGAGGGGATCAGTCCCCGGACCCGCGCGACGTCGTAAGTCATGCAGGTCACTTTAAGGCAGGGCCCATATTCCGGTAACCCTGGTCCGGGGTCTGCAACCCGCGCCACCACCACCGGCTTTAGCGCGTTCGGCGCGAACACGACATGATGGAGACCATGACGCAATCGGATGACGCATCGGATCCCGTTGTCGTGATCGGTCCCGAGGGCCGTCCGCTGGTGCTGCCCGCGGGCGCCGCGGCGAGCGCGTCCTACCCCGGCCGGGAGGTGCCCGAGCAGGAGGGCGCCGAGCGCGGCGCCTCCGAATCACTGGCCGATATGGTCGAGCAACCGGCCAAGGTCATGCGGATCGGCACCATGATCAAACAACTGCTCGAGGAGGTACGGGCGGCTCCGCTCGACGACGCCAGCCGGACCCGGCTGGCCGAGATCCACAAATCCTCCATCCGGGAGCTGGAGCAGGGTCTGGCGCCGGAACTGCGCGAAGAACTGGAACGGCTGGCCCTGCCGTTCGGCGAGGACGCCGTCCCCTCGGACGCGGAACTCCGTATCGCCCAGGCGCAGCTGGTGGGCTGGCTGGAAGGTCTGTTCCACGGCATCCAGACGGCGCTGTTCGCCCAGCAGATGGCCGCGCGGGCGCAGCTCGAGCAGATGCGCCAGGGGGCCCTGCCTCCGGGTATCCATACCGCCGAGGGTCGCGGCGTGCAGCCGGGCCAGTCCATCGGAGGCACCGGGCAATACCTCTGAACGCGGTGGTATATAACCGGCCGGTACCGCGACTCGCCGACCGAGGTAGTGTCGTGCACCGTGCCTGCAGCTTCCGCTCGCTCCGACCTGGTAAACCCTGACAATCCGGAGAGCACCGACGAGAGCCCGGTGCGACCCGACCACGACCCCGCCGCAGATGAGAAGCCCGTGAGTTCCGAGCAGACCCCGGTCGCCGGCGCCGATACCGCCGTCTCCGATATCACCGAGGTGACCGCCGCGGATCCCATCGATTCGGATTCGCAGTCCTGGTCGCGGGCCTGGCGCGATATCCGCGACGGGTTCCGGCAACGCGAACTATGGCTCTCGCTGGGCTGGCAGGACATCAAACAGCGCTACCGGCGGTCGGTGCTGGGTCCGTTCTGGATCACCATCGCCACCGGCGTGCAGGCCACCGCCATCGGCATCCTGTACGCCGCGCTGCTCGGTCAGCCGCTGACCGAGTATCTGCCCTATGTGGCGGTCGGCCTGATCGTGTGGAACGTCATCAACGCCTCGATCCTCGAGGGGTCGGAGGTGTTCGTCGCCAACGAGGGCTTGATCAAACAGCTGCCGTCCGCGCTGAGCGTGCACGTCTACCGGCTGGTGTGGCGGCAGATGCTGTTCTTCGCGCACAACGCGGCAATCTACTTCGTGGTGCTGGCCCTTTTCGGTGTCTGGCGCGATCTGCACTGGACCGTGGTCTTCGCGATACCGGCGCTGGTGCTGCTGTTCCTCAACGCGATGTGGGTTTCGGTGCTGTTCGGTATCTTCAGCACCCGCTACCGCGATATCGCGCCGATCCTGGGCAGTATGACGCTGATGCTGTTCGTGCTGACCCCGGTGATGTGGAATACCAAGAGCCTGCACGAGCAGGGCGGTCAGGTCGCGGAACGGGCCCGGCTGGCCGAAGTGGTGCCCACCTACCACTATCTGGAGATCGTGCGCGCACCGCTGCTCGGCGACGACCAGAAGCTCTACCACTGGGCAATCGTCGGCGCCATCACCGTGGTGGGCTGGATCGCCGCCGCGATCGCCCTGAAGAAGTACCGTTCGCGCGTGCCCTACTGGGTTTAGGAGTCAGGCGATCATGAGTGATCACGTGAGTATCGAAACCCGCAACGCGTGGGTGGAGTTCCCGATCTTCGACGCGAAATCCCGGTCGCTGAAAAAAGCGTTCCTGGGTAAGGCGGGCGGTTCGATCGGCCGCAACCAATCCGATGTCGTGGTGGTCGAGGCACTGCGCGATATCAACCTGTCGCTCAAAGAGGGCGACCGGGTGGGTTTGGTCGGCCACAACGGCGCGGGCAAGTCGACGCTGCTGCGGCTGCTGTCCGGTATCTACGAGCCTTCGCGCGGTAGCGCGCGGATCCGGGGCCGGGTCGCGCCGGTGTTCGATCTGGGCGTCGGGATGGACCCGGAGATCTCCGGCTATGAGAACATCATCATCCGCGGCCTGTTCCTGGGGCAGACCCGCAAGCAGATGATGGCCAAGATCGACGAGATCGCCGATTTCACCGAACTCGGCGAATATCTGTCCATGCCGCTGCGCACCTATTCGACCGGTATGCGGGTGCGTCTGGCGATGGGCGTGGTGACTTCCATCGACCCGGAGATCCTGCTGCTCGACGAGGGGATCGGCGCGGTCGACGCGGAGTTCATGAAGAAGGCGCGGATCCGGTTGCAGGAGTTGGTCGCCCGTTCGGGCATCCTGGTCTTCGCCAGCCATTCCAACGAGTTCCTGGCCCAGCTCTGCGATACCGCACTGTGGATCGATCACGGCCAGATCCGGTTGCGCGGCGGGATCGAAGAGGTCGTGCGGGCCTACGAGGGCCCGGATGCGGGTAATCATGTGGCGGCGGTCCTGCGGGAGATCGAGGCCGAGAAGTCCGATCGTGCCGACGACGAACCAGCACCGCAGTCGGCCGACGGTGAACGAGAACTGGAGAACAACACAGCATGAGCGAGTCCCGCCCGGAGGCGGAAGCGACGCGTGACCCCGTAGAGCCCTCGCCGGTGCCCGAAGAGAGCGCGAGCGAGCCCGGCTCCGGGGCGGAAGCGGCGCGTGACCACGCAGAGCCCTCGGCAGTGCCCGAAGAAAGCACGAGCGAGCCCGGCTCCTCCCAGGCGGAAGCACAGCGTGAGCCGGTAGCGCCCGGCGGACACGGCAGCAGCGAGTCGGCGCCGGAGGCGAAAGACGAACGCGACGACGTAGCCCCCGCGCCGGCAACCGACGAGCCGGTATCGGAAGCGCAGGAGAAGCGCGATCACGCGGAGGCCTCGCCCGTCATCGGTGGGCGCGGCGGCCCCCGGCGTTCGGCTCCGGGTCCCGCGCGGGAGCACGACCCGGCCGCCGCGGTGCTGCCGGAGGTCGAGTACGGACCGGACGCCAAGATCGTGGCCGTAGTGGTCACGCACAAGCGCCGCGATCTGCTCGCCGAATCGCTGAAAGCGGTCGCGACGCAATCGCGCGCCGTCGACCACCTGATCGTGATCGACAACGGCAACGAAGCCGAAGTGGCCGAACTGGTGGCGGATCAGCCCATCGAGACCACCTATCTGGGCTCGGCGCACAATCTGGGCGGAGCGGGCGGTTTCGCGCTGGGCATGCTGCACGCGCTGAGCCTGGGCGCCGACTGGGTCTGGCTGGCCGACGACGACGGCCGGCCCGAGGGCCCCGAGGTCCTGGCGACCTTGTTCGACTGCGCGCGGCGCCACGAACTGGTGGAGGTCTCGCCGGTCGTCTGCGATATCGACGAACCGGACCGGCTGGCGTTTCCGCTGCGCCGCGGCGTGGTGTGGCGGCGGTTGCGGTCCGAACTGGGCGGGGAGGACTTCCTGCCCGGCATCGCTTCGCTGTTCAACGGCGCCCTGATTTCCGCGCAGGCGGTGGATGTGATCGGCGTACCGGATCTGCGGCTGTTCGTGCGCGGCGACGAGGTCGAGGTGCACCGGCGGCTGGTCCGCTCCGGATTACCCTTCGGAACCTGCCTGCAAACCGCGTACCTGCACCCCAACGGCGCGGCCGAGTTCAAGCCGATTCTCGGTGGTCGGATGCACACCCAGTACCCGGACGATCCGGTGAAGCGGTATTTCACCTACCGCAACCGGGGCTATCTCATGTCCCAGCCGGGTATGCGAAAGCTGCTGCCCCAGGAATGGATCCGGTTCTCCTGGTTCTTCCTGGTGACCCGCCGCGACCCGGCGGGGTTGCGCGAGTGGTTCCATCTGCGCAGCCTCGGCCGCAACGAGCAGTTCCAGAAACCGGACTAGGCGTACCTCCGCCTTCGCTCCGGCAGCGCCCACCGGTCCGCGGGCGCCCGTAGACGCCCCACCGGACAACCAGGGTTGACGGCCGATGCGAGAGTTTCCTCCACGCCGGGTAAGTTCGGCTGGCAATCTGCATGATTCGGGAGGAGATCGATGAGTTACCCCGGCGGTCAGCCGCCACAGGGCCAGCCCGCACCCGGCCAGTTCCCGCCGCCGCAACAACAGTTCGCGCCGCCGGCACCGAACCAGGGTGGGCAGCCACAGTATCCAGGGGGGCCACCGGGCGGGCCGCAGCCGTGGGGTGCCCCGCCGCCCGGACAGCCGCCGCAGGGCTACGGTCAGCCTCCCGCCCAGCCGCAGTACGCCGGCGGCCCGTACGCGCAGCCGCCCGGGCAGCCCCCGGCCCAGTTCGGTTCGGGCGGGCAGCCCGGGCCCTACGGCCAGCCGGCCCAGGCGGCGCCCAACGACCCGCCGGGGATCACGGTGGACTGCTCCTACACCCCGATAGCGTTCCTGCTCGCGATCACCAAACCCAAGATCACGGTGAACGGGCAGCGGGTGCCGAACACCCGGTGGGGCGCCAACCATATTCCGGTCGGCGCCGGCCAGTACCACGTGCGGGTCGCCACGCCGTGGCTGTTCGATATGGGTCCCGCCGATGTCGCGGTGTCCGTGCAGCCCGGGCAGGCGGTCCGGTACTACTACCGGACACCAGCGCTCATCTTCCTCAACGGAGCGATCGGCCCGGTTCCGCAAAAGACCCCCGGCATGGTGGTCATGTACGTGATCTGGGCGTTCGTCGCCCTGATCTTCCTACTGAACATCCTGATGATCGCCACGATGTGAGGGATGTCCGCATGCGGCGGGTCCCCTGGGCCCCGCCGCAT
>NZ_JBKOOL010000086.1:0-24349 GCF_046764065.1 Nocardia sp. NPDC002869 | reverse complement strand
GCACAGTCGCAGCCCTCCATCTCTCTGACGCACCAGAATCGGGGGCGGGCCCCGACCATGAACGCAGACCATCTGGAGTAGACGGACGGTGTGTGGGCCTGCCGGGCGGTGGCCGTGGAGTGCGTGACCGGAGTGTGTTGTGCCCGGCGCGGTGGCCGGGCACAACAGGTCCGGGTCAGGAGCGCAGCGGGGCGGCGTCGCTCGGGGCGTAGGTCGGTTCGTGTTTCTTCAGCAGCGCGATCACCTGGTAGGTCACCGGCAGGACCAGCACCTCGCAGAGCGTTTTCCACAGGAACCCGATGATCACATAGTTGACGAACTGTCCCCAGCTGTCGATACCGATGGCCGTGGCGGCGATCGAGCAGAAGATCAGCGTATCGGCGAGTTCGCCGACCACCGTCGAGCCGATCAGCCGCGCCCACAGATATTTCTCCCGGGTCCGTTCCTTGATCAGTACCAACGTCGCGGAGTTGAGTAGCTGACCGACCACATAACCGGCCAGACCGGCCGCCACCAATTGCGGTGTGCTGCCGATGACGCTGCGGAAGGCCTCCTGGTTCTCGTAGAACACCGCGGCGGGCAGCCGGATCGCGACGGCGAAGCAGATAACAGTCAGCAGCAGTGCGGCGAAACCGTAGAAGACAGCGTGCCGGGTGGCGCGGAATCCGTAGACCTCGCTGAGCACGTCACCGACGATGTAGGCGAGGGGGAACAGGAAGAACGCGGCATCGGTGGTGATCGGCAGGATCTCCAGTGGTCCGAGGGTCAGCGAACTGCCGGCGAAGAATTGCACCCCCTTGGTCGCGCAGATATTGGAGACGATGAGTGTTGCGGTGAACAGTACGACGATCGGTGTGTAGTACCCCCGCGCCACCTGTGCGTGGGCCGCATGTGCGGGCGCGGGGTGTCCAGACTTGCCGGGTGAGGGGGTTTTGTTCGAATCTTCCACTCGACTATCCAATCAAACTCTCGAATAGGCTGTAGTCATGACGAACCCCGGTGAATCCGACGAGTGGTGGAAGCAGTACGGGGGGTCGGGCGTCTCGTCGGACCCCGCTGCCGGGCAGCATCCGTCCGAACCTTCCAGTTATCCCTCGGCACCGCCGTACCCCTCCACCCCGGCCGCGGCTCCCGCAGCGCCGCCCGGACAAGCGTCGTACGCGACCCCACCGCCCGCGGCCCCCTACCCCGGGACGCCGCCCTACGGTGCGCCGGGGGCGGGATATCCGGCGGGCTACCAGCCCTACGGTTATCCGGCCAATCGCGGTACGAACGGCCTGGCCATCGCCTCACTGGTCACCTCGCTGGCCGGTTTCGCGACCTGCGGCGCCACCTCGATCGTCGGAATCATCCTCGGCGTCATCTCGCTCAACCAGATCCGCGACAGCGGCCAGGAGGGCCGTGGGATGGCGCTCGCCGGTATCTGGATCGGGGTGGGCCTGATCGCCCTGGGACTCATCTGGTTCGTGGTGATGATCGTCGTGAGCGCCGCGGGGGCCTGACCCGCCGGGTACTCAGGCCGCGATGACCTGGGTGCCGCCCGCGAGTTTGTCGTTCCAGCCCTGCCGGTTCGGGTTCTTGTCGAGCGTGGCGGCCGTGTAGAGCATGAGCGCGGCCCCGGCCACCCAGCCGACACAGGGCACGATCAGCACCGCCAGGAAGATATTGCGTTTCAGCGAGAGCAGCGGCGGGACGGTGGGCGCCCCGTCCGGTGCCACGACTTTGAGGCCCAGGATTTTCTTACCCAGGGTGGCGCCGGTCTTCCACTCCATGAGCACGTAGTACACCAGCGTGACCGCGAAGATGATCGCGTAGCTGACCGCCGGCCCGGTGAGACCGGTCAGGTTGGGCATGAGGACGAAGTTGAGCAGCAGGGCCAGCGGGAGCGCGATGATGAGATTGTCGATCAGGCGGGCCGCGAATCGCGGCCACAGGTTGCCGGGGACGCCGAACGTGGGCTGATAGTGCCCGTACTGCTGTCCGCCGTACTGTGCTTCCGGAAACACTGTCTGCTGGTAGCGGGGAGCGGGCTGGGCCGGAGGGGCGGGCGGGGCCTGCTGTCCGTAGGGCTGTGGCTGTCCGGCCGGCGGGTTGTAGTGCGGCGGCTGGGGAGCGTACGGGTCCGGCTGTGGCGCATATCGGCCCGGCGGAGGAGCGTACTGCCCGGCCTGCGGGTACTGCGGGGGCTGCCCGTACGGCTGCCCGGCCTGGGGGTGGTTGCTGGGGTCGTACCCGCCACTGGTCATCTCGCCTGCCTGAACTCGAAATCCGAAGACCTGGTCGCAGGCCAGGTTACGGACAGCGGCCCGCGACCACCAAGCTGTCGGGGTCGAGCACCCAGGGGTCGCGAGGGAGCCGGGCCGGGTCGAATCCGGGGAGCAGTTCGGCCGCGCTGTGGCCCGCCAGGCCGAGCGAGGCGGCGAGCCTGCCCACCACCCGGTCGACGGTTTCTCCGCGCGCGAGCCGATCGGCCAGGGTGACCGCACCGTCGCGTTTGGCCAGCCGCTTGCCCTCGGTATTGAGCACCAGCGGAACATGCGCGTACTCGGGTACCGGGAGTCCGAGCAGTGTGGCGAGATAGGCCTGCCGGGGTGTGGACGGAAGCAGATCGTCGCCGCGTACCACCTGATCAACCCCCCGTTCGGCATCGTCGACCACGACTGTCAGGTTGTAGGCGGGTATGCCGTCGCCGCGGCGCAGCACCAGATCGTCGACCGGGCCCCGGTACCGGCCGTGCAGGTGATCGAGGATCTCGAATTCCGTATGGGCCGAACGCAGCCGCAACGCGGCGGGACGGCCGGCCGCGCGACGCTGCGCGCGTTCGGCAGGGGAGAGGTCACGGCAGGTGCCGGGGTAGGCGCCCAGCGGTCCGTGCGGCGCGGTGACGGCCTGCTGGATTTCCTTTCGGGTGCAGAAGCATTCGTAGGTCAGTCCGGCCGAGGTGAGCCGGTCCACGGCCGCGGCGTAGTGGTCGAGGCGGTCGGACTGGTGGGCCACCGGCCCGTCCCAATCGAGTCCGATGGCCCGCAGGTCGGCGAGCTGGCGTTCCTCGGCACCGGGCCGCACCCGGTCCAGATCGTCCACACGCAGCACGAACCGGCGGCCGGTGCCGCGGGCGAAGAGCCAGGCCAGCAGGGCGGTGCGCAGGTTGCCCAGGTGCAGATCCCCCGACGGGCTGGGCGCGTACCGCCCTGCGGGTGCGGCGGACGTGGTGGACGGCATCCGGGTCATGGTAGGTCTCGGCGCAGCCGGGGCATCAGCCCGGACGGGTCGATATCCGGTGGGGCGGGGCGTTCGTGTCCGGCGGCGCCGTCATTGTTTCCCGGGGTTGCGGCCAGGTCGGTCAGCAGGGCTTCGGCGTGCGCGAGGAGGCCCGGTCCGTCGAGGTCGTAGGGGAGTTTTCCCGGTGGGTACCCGGCGGCGGCCGGATCGAAGGCCCGGAGCCGCCCGACAGCGCGTTCCAGCAGCGTACGTGCGCCTTTCGGGTTCCCGCGTTGGATATGGGTGAGGCCGACCGCGTACTGCGCGAGACCCTGCCACAGCATGCGTTCGGCATCCGGGCCGTTCTTCCAGACCGACTCCAGTACTTCGTGCGCATTGAACGCCAGTCCCTGATCCAGCAACTGCTGGGCGTAGTCGAGGGCTGCGGCGGGTGCGAGGTTCAGGTCGTCGGGTATCCGCGGTACGCCGGGACTTCCCGGCGGCAGCGGGCGCCCCAGTCGGTCCCGGGGCCTGGCGTTGGTGGCGCGCCCCTGTTCGTCTCGATCGCGTTCGGGCATGCCGCCATCATCCCGCCGCAGCGCGGTCGCCGGAGCGGTAGGGGTATTGACAAATGATAATCAGACCATCACATAACAAGCACTTTCGGCTATTTAGTGGACCCGCCCCGGCTTTTTTTGAAGCAAAGTCATCCTTATAAGTCCGCAATTACACAGCAATACGGCATCTTAGTAGTGTTGCCAAACGCATTGGCGCAGTTCACAAGAGAGCGGCAAATCCGGTGTGAACCTGCTAGTGTTCGAAGAGCGGGCCGTCCTCACGTGGGGTTTTGGTCACCGCGTCAGATGTGTTCGCGGAAGTGCGAGTCCGATACTGGCATACCGGATATTTGCTCGCTATCTGCGCGTGCATCCGTGTATTCGGTGGCATCCACCGGATACCAGCTAGTCAGGAACTATGCAGGAATCGAATATCATTATCGACGCAGCGAAGGAGTGCAGTGCCGTGAAGGTGGATATGACGGGTGCTGTGTGGCGGAAGAGTACATACAGCGGCCCGGACGGGAACTGCGTGGAGGTGGCATTTCTCGTAGACGGCAACGTGGCGATCCGTGATACGAAGGATCACGGCAGTGGGCCGGTGCTGGCCTTCGCGCCGAGCGAGTGGGCCGAATTCCTGTCCGGAGTATCGGCAGCGGACTTCCACGGGGCCTGACGGTTTTCCTGATATCAGGCAAGGCGGCCCCGGACCCGTTGGCGGGTTCGGGGCCTTTGCGTGCGCGCACCGCGGATGGGTCACGCCCGGCGGCATCCATTAGGGTCGGCCGGTGATCCCGCTGGCGCCCCCGGACGCGACCATGTACTGGCTCTCCCGGCGCACTCGCAACGACCAGTTCCTCCTCTACTGTTTCGCCGAATCCGCCTGGGAGAACAGCCGACTGCGCGATGCTGTCGTCCGGCGGTGCGCCGCGATCCCCGAGCTGCGGGTCAGGCTGCGCCCGGACCCCACCGGACTGTCCTACCCGGTGTGGGTTCCCGCCGACCCCGAACCGGATCAGTTCGTCACGCACCGGCTCGACCGGCCGCACTGGCCCGACCTGCTCGCGGTTCTGGGACGGCTACTGGGCACCGGAGTCGATGCCGCCCGGCATCCATGGCGGCTGCACATCTTCCGCGGTATCCGGGAGAGTCCGGCGCCCGATCCGGCGGTGACCGTGGTGGTGCTGCAGATCTCGCACGCACTGGTCGACGGCCGCGGCGCGTCCCGAATCGCCCGGGCCCTGTTCACCGACGACCCCGGCGCCGCGGCCACACCGGGTACGCGCCCGCTATCGGGTGCCCGGATGGCGGTGCGGGCGGGGCGCGGGGCGCTGGCCCTGCCACCGGGTATCGCGCGGACTCTCCGGCGCGGACTCGCCGCCGGCCGGGCCCGGACCGAACTCGCGGAACTCACCGCGGCCGGGCGGGTGCCTCCGGCCGCGCCGGGGTACCCGCCGGAGGCCCTCAATATGCCGGGCGAGGTCACCGGCCATTCGGTACGGATGCTGGTCTGCCGGACGGAGGATTTCCGGATGCCCGGCCGCAGCGTCACCGTGGCGGGCCTGACGGCCATCTCGCTCGCGCTCCAGCGGTATCTGCGCGAGCGCGGTGCGGAGCCCGCCGCCCTGGGCGCTCAGGTGCCGATGGCGGTACCGCCCCGGCCCGGGGTCCGCAACAATTACCGCAGCCTCGGCGTCGATCTGGCGATCGGCGAGGACGACCCGGCGCGGCGTGCCGCGGCGATCACCGCGGAGCTGGCCGCCCGGCGGGAACGGGCCCTCCATCCACTGCTCGGCGCGCAGGACGCGGTGACCGCGGTTCTCCCCCCGCTGCTACTGCGGCGCGACGTACGGAACTACCCGATCGATCTCGTGCCCGAGCGGATCACCGGTCATACCGTTGTCTCCAGCGTCGACCGCGGCCCGGCCGACCTGCGCTTCGGTGCGGCCCCGGTCCGATTCACCGGCGGCTTTCCCGCGCTGGGCACGGTGATGCATCTCACGCACGGCATCCACGGGATGGGCGACACCGTCACCTTGTCCCTGCACGCCGACCCGGCGGTCGTTCCGGACCTCGACGACTATGCCGAACACCTGCGTATGGCATTGCACGCCGTGCGTGGCGCCGGTTGAGTGGGCGCGACTGCGCGTCGACCGCTCAGTTCGGTTCGATCTCCAGCTCTTCGCGGGTGGCGCCGATGAGTTCGCGTTCGGCCACCCGGACCTCGCCGAGCAACTGGTTCTTGTGGTCGCGTGCGGCGCGGATCTCCTCGGCCGGGGCGTCCTGCAGTTTCTTGCGCTGGAGCGTGAGCGCGGCCAGCAGCCCGTCGGAGAGGGTATCGGCCAGCCGGCGCCACTGCTTGTAGTGCTGGTCCGAGCCGACCAGGCGCAGTACGTTCGCTCGCTCCGAGCCGTCCTCCAGATCGTGGATCAGATCGCCGATGAGCTCGTCGGTCCACTCCTCGTCCCGCCGCAACGCCTGGCAGATCCGGCCGGACATGCTCAGCGTATCGGCTATCGCGGTGACCACGGTGCCGCGGCGCCAGTTCTCACCGGCCTGCCCGAGCGCCACCGCGTGCGCGGACTCGACCTGGTGATGGGCGGCGTCGAGTTGCAGCCGGGTCGTGTCGACCTGGCGTTTGGCACTGTCGTTCTGTTGCTGGGCGGCGGCGGCCAGGGTGCGCTGAGCGCGCTCGTCGGCGGCGGCGATCGCATCCCGGTTCGTCCGGTTGTTCACCAGTACCGCGATCACCGCCACGCCGCCGAGGACGAGCGAACCGAGCAGTGGCAGCCACGACTGCCACCAAGCCGGGGAACTCTGAACGACTTCGATCACCTGGGGATCCACGGCGCCCATCATGGCACCGTCGGCGCGAGCGGGCGCGACGGCCGTCACAATTGGGTGATCAGCGCGGCAAACTACTGGATATCTTGCCGGATAAGGGGATTCGTGCTATGAGAGCGGTCGGTGTGCCGGGGTCCGGGCCGGGTATGAGCGGGCGTTTTCACGATGCGCCGGGGTGGCAGGTATGCTGCTCGGCGGAGGATTCGCCTAGTGGCCTATGGCGCTCGCCTGGAACGCGGGTTGGGTTAACAGCCCTCGCGGGTTCGAATCCCGCATCCTCCGCCGCCGAATCCGCCGGTAGCAGTCCTGCTACCGGCGGATTCGTTTCATTTGCGCAGTTCGTCGAGGACTTTGCCGACTTGGTCCCGGCATATCCGGTCCACCGTCGACCGATCCACCACGCCGTCGTAGGTGATGTACATGTTCACCTTGACCGAGACATTGCTGTCCTTGGCCGCGACCGTGTAGTCCAGGGTCTGGAACGACGAGTAGTCGTTGATCTGGGCCGAGTAGTAGGCGTCCTCGCCCAGTCCGGTCACCGCGCCGGAGGAGTAATCCGTGCCGGTGGTGGCGGTATCGGATTTCTTCCAGTCGTCGTAGCCGTACGAGCCGTATTCGCTGTCGAACGTGACGTCGAGGCCGAGGCGGGCGCTGTTGGAGTCGGTGCCCTCATTGCTGACCTGGCAGTTCAGCGATCCGCCCCCATAACTGGCCGGAGCGTCCTCCTGATGGGTGGTCTCGTCGCGGTTGGCGGCCCACTGGTCCAGGACGGAGGCGTCGATGAGGTCACAGGCGTTGGTGACGTTCTCCATGCCGTAGTCGCCGTCTGTCCCCTCGGACCCCGAGTCGGAGTTCACCAGCGCGATCCCCCCGATCCCGCAGATCAACAGGATCACGAACAGCACCGCTCCGACCACGATCAGGGCCGTGTTGTTCTTCGACCGCGAACGGGCGGTCGCGGCGGCCCCGTATCCGGTGGGGCTTCCGAAACCGGACGGCCTGGACTGCCACGCGGGGCCGGGGGGCGGGTACTGCGGCTGCCCGCCGGCGTACTGCTGCCCGCTCGGATGCTGCTGTTGCCCGCTCGGATGCTGCTGTTGCCCGCTCGGATGCTGCTGTTGCCCGCTCGGGAACTGCTGTTGCCCGCTCGGAGCCTGCTGTCCCCCGGGGTGCTGCTGTTGCTGCCCACTCGAGTACGGCTGCTGCCCGCTCGGATGCTGCTGCTGACCGCTCGAGTACGGCGGCGCCGCCGCGTGCGGGTTCTGGTCGCCGGGGAACTGCGCGGCGGCGTTCGGGTTCACCATCGTCGGATCCGCGCCCGGGGTGCTGCCCGGCCCCGACTCGCCCGCCCCGGGTGTCTCCCACCACTTCGTCTGCTCCGCGCGCTCGTGCTCCGGCGGATTCTCCTTGGTCATCCTCGCCATCCCCTCGTGTGGTGAGGGAATATCCCCTCCGACTCAGAAGAATGGTAGCGAGCACGGGGCCTGCTCGTACCCGGCCCGGTGCGAGCGGTATCGGCCCCCCGCAGCGCGCGGTGGAGGTAGCCGCTACACTGGCCGACGGATCCCGCGCGGCGCGCATCCTGTGAACTCCCCCAGGGCCGGAAGGCAGCAAGGGTCAACGGGCTCTGCCGGGTGCGCGGGGTCCCCTTATTCAGGCGCGGGCCTTTTACTCGAGACGTACCTCAGCGCTCGACTTCTGCCTTCTCCTGCTCCGGATGGCCCATCTCTGTGGCCGACATCGGGGAAATCGAACACAGCGCGCAGACTCCCAACCCCTCCCGGCGGTGACGGGTGCCCGGGTAACGTGGCTCGGGGCGGCCGGATCCAGCGGTCGTCCGCAAGCGAGCACTCACCAGGTGGAAAGGCTGTCCACGATGCCCCGGCAAACGCAGATCGGTTTGATGAGTCCCGAGGAACTCACCGCCGAGCACGAACTCCAGTCCGCGAACTACGCGACGCTGCAGGCTGCTCAGCTCACCCTCGATCTGACCCGGGGAAAGCCCTCGCCGGAACAACTCGCCCTGTCCTCGGCGCTGCTGTCGCTGCCCGGCGACGGCGACTTCCGCGACGGCACCGGTACCGACTGCCGCAACTACGGTGGGCTGCACGGACTTCCGGAACTGCGGGCCATCTTCGGCGAACTGCTCGGTATCGGCGTCGACAATCTGATCGCGGGCAACAACGCCAGCCTGGAGTTGATGCACGACACCATCGTCTTCGCGACCCTGTTCGGGCTACCCGATTCGCCGCGGCGGTGGGCCGACGAGCCCACCGTCAAATTCCTATGCCCCAGCCCCGGTTACGACCGGCATTTCGCGATCACCGAATCGCTGGGTTTCGAGATGATCACCGTGCCGATGCGGCACAACGGTCCCGACACCCGGGTCGTCGCCGAGCTGCTGGCCGGCGATCCGCAGATCAAGGGCATGTGGGCGGTGCCGAACTATTCGAACCCGACCGGTGTCGTCTTCTCCGAAGACGTGGTGCGCGAACTGGTTTCGATGCCCGCCGCGGCCCCCGATTTCCGGCTGTTCTGGGACAACGCCTACGCGGTGCACCCACTCACCGATACCGCGGCGCCGGTGCTGGATGTCCTGTCGCTGGCCGCGGCGGCCGGTAATCCGCACCGGCCACTGGTTTTCGCCTCGACCTCCAAGATCACCTTCGCCGGCTCCGGGGTCAGCTTCTTCGGCGCCTCGACCGAGAACCTGGACTGGTACCTGAGCCATGCCGGTAAGAAGAGCATCGGCCCGGACAAGGTCAATCAGCTACGCCATCTGCGGTTCTTCACCGACGCCGCCGGCGTGCGGGCACATATGCAGAAGCATCGCGCGATCCTGGAGCCCAAGTTCGCGCTCGTCCTGCGGATTCTCGAGGAGCGGCTGGGCGCGTCGAAGGTCGCGTCCTGGACCGAACCGAAGGGCGGATACTTCATCAGCCTCGATGTACTCGAGGGCACCGCGGCGCGGGTGATCGAACTGGCGAAGAACGCCGGAATCGCGCTGACCGCGGCGGGTTCGGCCTTCCCGTACAAGAACGACGTCGAGGACAAGAACATCCGGATCGCCCCCAGTTTCCCGGCGCTGCCAGAGCTCGAGCAGGCCATGGACGGCCTGGCGACCTGCGTGCTGCTGGCAGCGACCGAGAAACTGCTGAAGTAGGAGCCGGAAGGTCGGGGGTCAGGCGGGTTTGCGAACGTGTACGGCGAACATGGTCACCGAGAGGTGGATATCACCGGCCGCCGCACCCCGGGCCAGATCGGCGAGTAGTTTCTCGCGTTCGGCCTCGGTGATCACCCGCCGGGCCACCGCCATGGCGGAGACCCGGCTGACCAGCGCTCCGGCCCCGACCGAACGGTCCTGGATCAGCGCCTGCGAGCCGGTACCCGCCACCTCCAGCCCGGCCGCGGTCAGCAGACCTGCCAGCCTGCGGCCCGAGTAGGGGTTGGTCGTCGCCGCGACGAGAGTATCCACCACCTCGCGGACCACGCGATGCTCGCCGGGGTGCACGATGGCCGATCCCCAGTCGGAATCCATCACCACGGCCCGGCCCCCGGGACGCAGTACCCGGGCGATTTCGCGCGCGGCCCGGGCGGGCGCGGTCAGATGCTGGAACACGCGTTCGCACAGCACGGCGTCGAAGGCGGCGGACCCGAACGGGATGCCGTAGGCGTCACCGGAATGGAACGTGGCCGATGAACGAGCCTCGGCGGCGCGCGCGACGGCCGCGGCGAGCAGGTGCGGATCGGGTTCCACACCCGACGCCGAACCGGTGGGCCCGACCGCGTCGGCAAAGGTGATCACCTCCGATCCGGTGCCGGAGCCGATATCGACCGCGTGCTCACCCGGCTGCAGCGCCAGGGCCTCGTGTGCCCAGTCGCGTAGCCGGGTGAGTCCCGGAAGGGTGGCCTGTAGATCGCGGATATCGACCAGCTGGTCCTGGCCCGCGGCATCGAAACGGTCGGGGCGTAACCCGAAACTGTCCATGGGTCCGTGTCCATCCAGTGTGGTGGGTGGCTTTGTCGCCGTGTCTGGCATGGGGCGAGCCTAATAGGTGCAGCTGGGGAAGCACATCCATAGACCGCGCATGGCCGGAGCGAAGGCGGAGGTACGCAGGGAGCGCATGGCCGGAGCGAAGGCGGAGGTACGCAGGGAGCGCACGGCCGGAGCGAACGCGGAGGTACGCAGGGAGCGCATGGCCGGAGCGAACGCGGAGGTACGCAGGGAGCGCATGGCCGGAGCGAACGCGGAGGTACGCCTGGTCGAGAACGGCGCGGCGGCCGTGGGATCATCGCTGGTAGTCCAGAGTGAGGAGCAGGGCATGGCCAAGTTGTGTCTGGCGCAGGAACCCGCGGCCGACGAGCTGCTCTCGGAGAGCTCACTGGCGCTGCTGATCGGGATGCTCCTGGACCAGCAGTACCCGCTCGAGCACGCTTTCCGGGGCCCCAAGAAGCTCGCCGACCGGATGGGCGGACTGGACATCCACGCGATCGCCGCCGCGGATCAGGGCGAGTTCGAGGAGTTGGCCGCGACGCCGCCCGCCATCCACCGCTACGGCCGGTCCATGGCCCGGCGGATCCAGGACCTCGCCCGCTACGTGATCGAACACTACGACGGGGATGTGGCCGCGATCTGGACCGCCGGCGACCCCGACGGCAGCGAAGTACTGAAGCGGTTGAAGGCGCTGCCCGGGTACGGCGACCAGAAGGCCCGGATATTCCTGGCACTGCTCGGTAAGCAACTGGGGGTGCACCCGGCCGGGTGGGAAGCGGCCGCCGGGGACTACGCCGAACCGGGTTCGCGACGCTCGGCGGCCGATATCGTGGACGGCGAGACCCTGCTCGAGGTGCGTGCCTTCAAGAAGCAGATGAAGGCTGCCGCCAAGCAGAAATGATCCCGGCCTCCGGCCTGCGAGCGGGTCAGCGTATTCGCGCCAGCCGGGTGAGTTCGGCGGCCAGATCGGATTCGCCGACCGGGGTCAGCGCCACATGGCTGCCCGCGGCGAGCAGGTAGCGGCCGTCGCCGGTGAAATCCAGCCAGGTGCGGTGTACCGGTGGCGGTGACATGGGGTCCTCCGGGGCCACGGCGACCGTGAAGAACCCTCGTGCGTCGATGGGCCGGTGCAGGATCTCGCGCAGCCGTTCGGCCCGGCCCGGCTGTTGCCGGTCCGGATCCGGGCAGAGGACGGCCTCTCGTGGTTCCCGCATGGCCGGAAGGGTTCCGGGTGCGGCCGGCCCGAGCACGGTGGCGAGGTGCTTACCGATATTCCGGGCGTGACAGGCCGTGATGCTCACCTGCCCCGAATGCGCGCGGATCACCGCGCCCCAGTTTCCGAAGGCGACGGCGAGCGCGAGGATCGGGTCGGGTCGGCGCCGGTCGCCATCGAACTCGTCGCCGAAGACGGTGACCCGGGTGACGTCGGTGCGGGCGAGGAAACGCAGCGTACCGGTGAGATCGGCATCGCTGTTGGGTGGAAACCGGGAGTCCAGCCCCAGCGCGGCCCGTGCACTCTCGGTGCCGACGGTGGCCCGGGGAGCCAGGTCGATGGGGTGGGGCCGCCGGTCGAGCCCGGTCTCGGTCTGCCAGATATGACCGAACTCGTCCGGCGTGAACGCCCAATCCATCAGCGGCTCCCGTCACCCGGTCCGGTTCTGTCCGGGTCCTCGGTCCCGGTGTACTCACCGAAGACCGGCGGGACGGCGGGCGGGGTAGCGGTCAGCTGCTCGTTCGGTCGGTGTAGATAGTCCGGACTGCTGCGTTCGCCGTCGGGTGCGCGTGACGGCACCGGTCCGGGGGCGGCCGGCAGCGGGAACCCGTTCGGTCGCACCGTCCGGGTCCAGGGATGTTCGGATCTCTGGTTCGTCGTCGGGTCCGTCCCGGCGCCCGGGGGAGCGAGTGATTCACGTGCCGTTTCGGTGGTCGGTCGGGAGGGGACGGAGCGGGCTATCTGTTCGCTCTGACCGGGTCGCTGGGCCGCCGCGGCGCCTGCGTCGGGTTCGGTTGCGGTGGGGCCGGGCCGGGGCGCGGCCGGTGTCGCCGAGCCGACCGGGGCCGGTCGGTGACCGCCGTGCGGGGCGGCGGGGGTGGTATCGGCGCGGCCGGCTGTTTCTGCCGGACTCCATCCGGCCGTCGCCGGCGATCGGGGCGGTATCCCCGCGGGAGCTGGGTTCGGATCGCCTCGGTCCGGAAACCCGGCCCGCTGCGGTGACGGGCCTGGCGTCCGGACCGGACCAGAGGAGCCGGCGCTGTCCGCGGCGCCGCGGTCGGTGGTGGGCGCAGTGGATGGCGCGGCCGGGGCGGTGGCGGCCGTCGCCGTGCCCGCCGAACCGGCAGTGTCGCTTCCCGGTGGGAAGTCGGACGGATTCCCTACCGCGCCGGAAGGCAACGTTGCTGTATCGGAAGGCGGCGTTGCCGTATGGGGAAGTTGCGCCGGTGTATCGGGAGGTGGCGCCGGTGTACCGGAAAGCGGTGCCGGCGCATCGGGAGAGGACTCGGACGCCTCGGCAGAGGGCGCCGGCCCCGCGAGAGAAGACCTTGCCGCGGTCTCGGTGTCCGGCCGCAGTGTTGCCGCCGGTGAATCGTCGCTTTCGCTGCCGCGTACGGCGACGGGAGCTTCGGGATCCGGCTCGGCGCGGCCCGGGACGGGATCACCGCCCGGCTCTTTCGGGTTGCCGTCCGGCGCGAACGCCGGGCTCGCCGACTGCGGCGGGGTGACCGCCTCCTCCGATAGGGTGCGGCCGGGCCGGGATTCCGCGGACGGCGGCGCCGCCGGTGTGTCCGGCCGCGCCGGTGCCCCGGCGGCGGGTGGCTCATCGTCCGGAGCCCCGGCCACCGGCGCGGCGAATCGGGGTACGGCGTCGCCGCTGGCCGGGATCGTCGGGTTGTAGCCGAAGGTCATGGCGTCCTGGGCCTCGGCCGTCAGGGTCGCCGCGGCGGTGTTGTAGGCAGTGCGCCGCTGCACTCCGGCAGCTGCCTCGACAGCCGGGTCCGGGTCCGGCAGATAGGGGCCGGGTGGTGGCGGGATCGCCGCGCGGACGGATTCGGCGGCGGCGGAATCGGCCGACAGCAACTGTTCGACGACCCGGCAGACCGCTACGGCGTCGTCGCCGGCCCGGACGAACGCGGCGGCGGCCCGTGCGGCGGCCACCGCCGCGAGACCCGACCAGTCACCGGATAACCGGGTGAGATCGCGGGCGAATTCGTCGAAGGCGGTCTCCACCGCGGTCGCGGTATGGCCCCAGGTCTCGGCGAGACGGCTCAGTTCGGCCGGCGCCAGTTCTTCGTGTACCAGGTCCCAGATCTGCTGATGGGTGTACGCGCCGAATACTTCACGGTCGGGTACGTAGGCCGGGTCTGTGCCCGCCCCCGCGGTACCCGGCTGCCCCTGCTGCGCCACTGTCGGCCCCCTTGGTTGCGCGATCCGGCGAGCCGCTCCGGCACATCGGACCGCATGGTTTCAATTTTTCTGCACCCCTGCGTAATTGGACATACTGCCGCATCTCATGCGGTATCCGCCACCGTGCGGGCGAGGGCCGCGCTGTTGGCGGCATCGGCCTCGAGAAAAAGAGCGGCGGCCGCCAGATACGCGGCCTTGTGCCGCAGCGCCGTCTGTTCGAAGGCGCTGAGGGTGTCCAGGTACTCCTGCCCCTTCGCGGCGAAACCCCGCGTCAGCGCGTGGCCCGACGGCAGCTCCGGGAACCCCCGTACCCCGGTGAGGGCGGCCGCGTCCACCCGAGCCTGCCGTATTCGCTCCGCGAGCCGGTCGCACGATTCGGCCAGGCCGCGCGCGGCCGCTTCGGTCATATGGAACTCTCCGGCCCGCGCCGCCTCGTACAGGCTCGCGGCCGCCGATTGACCCAGATCTGGTACGGGCATCGTCTTCCCCCTTCGGACTCCCCACCGTGCGCTCGGAGCATAGCAGCGGAAAATGGCGTGTACCAGGGTCTTCGCGGTTCGTCGGGCGTGCCTTCCGGAGCGCGGGCGGCGCGGCGGACCGGACCATGCGCCCGGCCGTGCCGACGGGCTCCGAGTGTCCGCCGGTCTACGGGGAATATTGTCCGCGGTTGCGCGGGAAATATTCTCCGGAGATCGGCGGAGAATATTCTCCGGACGCCGACGGAAAATAACGGGTTTCAAGGGTGGCCTTATTTCCCGGACGATAACGGAGAATTCGATCGGGCTACCTTTCGAATTCACCACGGGCCGGATAGGAGGCCGATACCACACCACGGGCCCGTCGAGAATGACCGTGCATCGCCCGACGGCGGGCGATGTGGCAGTGAAAATATAGAGTCGAGCAGGACGGACGCACGGGCCCGCGAGGCGAAGATCGCCGAAACCTTGGTGTTGTGCCCGGGGAGATGTTAATTTATTTGTTATGTCTACCAGCAGCGCCGACTCGCGGAAGGTCACCTATGTGACCGCCGCTCTCGGTCTGCGTCTGCCCCTCACTCGCGAGTTGTGTTGCCGCCGTTACCGCGGTTGAGCGATTTGGATCTCCCAGCCGCCTCGTTTCAGTTGTAGGCATATCCCGTTTCGCGGGAAATATTCATCGAGGAAATTCATATGGCTGTCCGCACCGCCGAACGCACCGCGTCGCAGGCTTCACCTGTTCGTACCCGAGTTCCTCGTCCGGTCATAGCCCCTGACCTGCGGTTATCGGACAATCCCGCCGCGGCCGTGCTCCGGGCCGCCACCACCGGACCGGTATTCCGGGACAAGACCGCACGGGCCACCGGATTGAGCATCGCCACCGTCAATCGCCAGGTGTCCTCGCTGCTCACCGCCGGTCTGCTGCGTGAGCGCGCCGATCTGACCGCCTCGGGCGCGGTCGGCCGGCCTCGGGTGCCGTTCGAGGTCGACCACGACACGTTCGGAACCCTCGGTGTGCACATCGGCGCGGCGTCCACCCGGATCGTGGTCTCCGATCTGCGCGGCCGTATTCTCGGCGGCCTCACCATCGCCACCCCGCAGACCGGCCAGGAGTTCGCGGTCAAAACCGTCGCGCACAGCGCGAAATCCTTTCTGCAGCGCTGGTACCGGCGCACCCCGTTATGGGTCGGCGTCGCGATCGGCGGCCGGGTGGATCCCGGTACCGGTATCGTCGACCACCCGAAACTGGGCTGGCAGGCCGCGCCGGTGGGTGCGGTGTTCAGCGAGGTGCTCGGTCTCCCGGTGACGATCGCCCCGCACGTCGAGGCCATGGCCGCATCGGAACTGCTGCTGCCGGGCGTGAGCCAGGACGCGGCGGAGGACTCCGGCCGGGCCGCACACGGCAGCAGCCTCTACTTCTATGTCCGGGAAACCGCCGGGATCTCGGTGACCTTGGACGGCCGGGTGCACACGCCGAGCAATGGCCCGGGTTCGATCGCGCATCTGCCCACCGGCTCCGATATCGAATGCTCATGCGGCCGGCGCGGCTGCTTGGAGGCGACCGTCGGCGACCGTGGGCTCCACGCGCGCGCCGTCGGACGGGGAATCATCCCCGCGCACAACGGCAAAGCCAGCTCGAGCATCGCCGACCTCTACCGTGCGGCGGCCCGGGGTTCCGAACCGGCCCGCGAACTGCTGGCGGAACGGGCCACCGTGCTCGGCCGGACAGTGGCACTGGTCCGGGACATGCTCAACCCCGACCGGGTGGTGCTGGGCGGGCAGGCGTTTACGACCTACCGCCCCGGGCTCGCGCATGTGGCGCGTGCCTTCAACGAATCCACGATGCTGCCGCCCACGGATATCCGGGTCTCCGGATACGCCTCCAAGGTGCAGGAATTCGCGGCCGTCGTCACCTCGCTGAGCGCGCTGTACGCCGATCCGCTCGCCGCGCTGCGCCGGGTCACGGCATGAGCGAGTCAGGCCCGGAAGCGGTAGTGCGATACCTTCGCCTGCGCTTCGGCCTCCGCGTCAGTGTGTTGACCGGTCGCCGGCGCTCGCTCATGCCCGGTGAAAGCAGCACGAGGCGCTAGCGCCCGGACGTGCCCCGTGCGGCGATCGCCGCACGGGGTTTTCACGTTATCCGGCAGGGAACAGCGATTCGATCGCGGTGATGAAATAAGGGAAGTGCACGGCGAACCGGTGCAGGTCCCGGTCGCCTTCGAAACCGCCGAACCAGTACAGCCCGGGATCGTCGTCCGCGGAGGGGTCGATATCGCGGAAGGTGCGGACCCAGTTGTCGGCTCGGCTCCAGACCACCATGTAGGGCAGACCGCGGGAGAACACGAGTTCGCGGTCGCCGGGTGGGATCTGCCGGCTGGTGACCTGTTCCAGACCTCGCTGCAATCCGCGGACCTGCGCGGTGAGCGTCCGGCCGAAGGCGGTGCGCACCGGCAGGAACCGCTGGGCCGCGAGCAGTGCGCCACCGGCCAGCGCGATCGCCACACCCACCAGGGCATGCCCGGCCAGTAGGGCGGCGAGGACGGTCACCGCGGCGCCGAGAACGATCAGGCCGCCGCCCAGCCATAGCGGGATCCGCCGGCGCAGGGGGTCGATGAAGGCGCCGCGGTCGACGGCGTCGGCGACCATGGCCCGGCGCAGCGGTTCGGTGGGCAGTCGGCCGGGCGCGGCGAGTTCGGCCATCGTGACCGCGTCGGTACCGGGCGGCAGCAGCGCGTCGTAGACCGTCCGCTCGTAGGCGCGCAGCTGGTCGTCGGCCGGATTCACCCGGGTCAGCCGCCACTGGGTCTCGCCGACGCGCGAGATCCACAGATAGTTGCGGACCGCGAGATCCACCACCGTGGCGGCGATATCGGTCGGGTCGGAGTGACCGTCGAGCAGGACTCCGGCCTCACCGGGCAGGATGCCGGCCGGGGAACTGAAGTGGGTGCGCCCACCGCTGCGCACCAACGGTTCCATCGGCTCGGCGGGGACGGATTGCCTGCGCACCCAGAAGATGTAGGCGGCCAGTGCGACGAGGGCGGCCACCAGCAGGCCGAACGCCACGAGCACGGGCCCGGTCACCGCGAACGGTGAATCGCCGGGGCCGGTGATATCGGCGTTCGGCGGTACGGTGCCCGGCGGAATCTGCAGGGTCAGGTCGACCGATTCGCCCTTGCGCAGATTCGTCTGGTCCAGATACATGACGCCGTCCGGTTCGACCCGGACCTGAGCGCAGGGCCGGGTGTGGCCGATCGGGCCCAGCAGGCATTCCACGATGCCCATCTCGAAACTGGGGCTGATGAGCGAGGCATGGATCTCGGCGAGATCGACATTGAGCACCCCGAACCAGCGGAAGACCTGACTGCCCTCGGCCTCGCTGACCGTATTGCGTACCGAATAGCGGACCGTGGTCTCCCCGGGACCCGCGTCCACGGTGAACAGATCGTCGGCGATCGTCGCGCTGCCCGGGCCGCTGGTCTCGATGTCGGTGACGCCGAACCGGCGTTCGGAGTCCTCGCTGATCTGCACCCGCAGCGGTAGCGTCATGGTGAACCGTTCGCCGGGTGGAACGGTCACGCGCTCGGTCACTTCGAGGATGCCCTCGCGGTTCAGCGTCATATCCAGGTACAGGATCGAACCGACCGGCTCCTGGGCCCGGGCCGCCGGCGCGCTCGTCCCGAAAACGGCGAGTGATCCGGTCAGTGCGAGCAGCAGCGCGAGCGCGCCCCCCCGAAATGTGAGCATGACTCGATACCTTAGACAGCTTGCTATCCTGCGTCAGCGGCTGTTGGTGTTCGGAGAAGGCGAGGGGGTCCGGGGGAGTGACGCAACCACCTTACGGGCGCGGACCGGTACCGCCCGGCAGGCAGCCGATACCGCCCGGTGGCCGGCCCCCGTACGGTCCCCGGCCCGGTGGACCGCCACGTCCGACCTATCCGCCCCAGGGTGGTGGTTATCCGCCGCCCCGGCCCGGTCACCCTCCCGCGCAGGGGTTTCCCCACCGGCCGCCGCCGGGCTATCCCCGGCAAGGCCCGATCTCCGGTTATCGCCCGATCATCGCCCCACCCATGCCGCCACCGGTGCCCTATCGGGTACCCAACGCGCCGCGGCCGCGTAGCCGGCGCAGCAGTGGCAGTACGTTGCTGGTGGTGCTCGCGCTGATCCTGGTGCTGGTCGGCGCACTCGTGCGGGGCGCGTTGAATTCCGACGGTCTGCAAGTGCTGGACCCGCAGCCGGAGCACAGTTATGACGTCGGCGAAACCGGTCCCGCCGAAACCGGGAACAATCCGCTACTCACCGACCCGGATGCGACGCTTGTCCCCGCGAACTGCGAGTATGCGTCGTGGTCGACGGATGAGGACACGGCCCGGGCGTTCTTCGACAGCGCCGAGAAATGCCTGGAGGCGGCCTGGCAGCCGGTCCTGGCGGATGCGGGCCTGCCGTTCGAGCCACCGACGGTGCTGGTGTCGGCGGATACCGAGGGCATCACCACGCCGTGCACCGGTTCGACCGACAACTTCGCCGCGTTCTACTGTCCGGCCAACCGGACCATCTATATGCCGGTCAGCCAGTTGCAGACCGACTACTACCACGACAACTGGGTGGTCTACCTGTCGGTGTTCGCCCACGAATACGGGCATCACATCCAGAACATGTCCGGAATCCTGCTCGCCGCCAACAGCGCCCGCGTCGACGCGGGGGCGCGCAGTCCGGAGGGACTCGAACTGTCGCGGCGAGTGGAACTGCAGGCCAACTGTTTCGACGGCATGTATCTGATCTCCTCGGCCGACGGCGGGTCGCTCACCGATGACCAGATGACCGACGCCCGGACCGACGCCGATCACCGTGGCGATCGGCACGGCGATATGCGAGATCACGGCACTCCGGACAACGGCGGCCGCTGGTTCGGCCTGGGCGTCGAACACAATCTGACCGCCGAGTGCAACACCTTCACCGCGCCGGCCGACGCGGTGAGCTGAATCAGCCGGACGAATCCGGTTCGCGTATCCGTGCGCGGAGGTCCATCACCCACTGGGTCATTTCGGCGGGAGACCTGCCCGGGCCCATCAGCTCGGTGAGCACATGCCCGAAACATGCCGCGTCGAGCACTCTTTCGGCGACGTCCATCGGATCTCCCCAGGGCAGATAGGGTTTCGCGAGCAGCAGGGAGGCGATGCCGTGCGCCGCCGCCCACAGTTCGAGCACCAGCGGGGTGGGGTCCGCGCGGTCGATGAGGCCGTCGGACATGGCCGCTTCGACCGTGGCGGCGAAGTACCGGAACGCGCCACTGGTCAGCACCATGTCCACCGCGCCCTGATGAGTGGTCGGGATGGTCGCCAGGCGGTACTGCTCGGGGTGGTCCAGGGCGAACCGTACGTAGGCGAGGCCGAGACGGTGCAGGCGCAGCGCCGGCGGGTCCGCTGGATCCACCGCCGCCTGCATCGCGGTGTTCAGTGCTTCGAAGACCTCGGCCACCGCCGCCTCGATCAGCGCGTCCTTGTCGGCGAAGTGGCGATAGATGGAGGGTGCGCTGACCCCCACCACACCCGCGACCGCGCGGATCGATACCGCGCCGACGTCGCCGGTGCGCTCGAGCAGCTCCCGGGTGGCGGTGATGATCTCCGCGCGTAACCGGCTGCCGTGCCCGCGCGGGGAGCGTGGCCGCCCGGTCATACGCGCACCGGTGGTTCGGCGGTGGCTCCCGGCGCGTCCACGGGCTCCTCGCTGAACCCGATCCGGTCGTGCAGGCGGGCCAGCGGTTTCGGCGCCCACCAGTTGAGCGGGCCCATCAGTTTCATCAGCGCCGGCACGAGCAGGGCCCGGATCAGGGTGGCGTCGGCGAGCACGGTCAGGGTCAGGCCCAGGCCCATCAGCTGGATGAACGACACCTTGGAGGTGGTGAGGGCGCCGATCACGATGGCCATCAGCACGGCCGCGGCGGTGAAGATCCGCCCGGTGCGGGCCACTCCGACCGCGACGGCTTCGGTGTTGGCCTCCCGTGCCGACTCCGTGCCGCCGTACTCGGCGCGCCGGCGTAGCCATTCCTCCCGGATCCGCGAGAGCAGGAACACCTCGTAGTCCATGGACAGCCCGAAGGCCAGGCAGAACATGAGGATCGGCATGGTCGGCACCAGGTAGCCGACGGCGGTGAAGCCGAGCAGCCCCTGCAGGTGGCCGTCCTGGAATATCCACACCATGGCGCCGAACGCGGTGGTCAGCGAGAGGGTATTCAGCAGCAGGGCCTTCAACGGCAGGATCAGGCTGCCGGTGAACAGGAACAGCACCACGAAGGTGGACAGCACGATGAGCAGACCGGCCAGCGGCAGCCGCTCGGCCAGTGCGTCGAGCGAGTCCTCGTTCACCGCGGCCGAGCCGCCGAACAGGGCCGGGGCGGGTGGGTCGATCGCCCGCAACGCGTCCAACTGTTCCGCGCCGGCCGGGGAGAACGGGTCGACTGTGCTGTTGACGGTCAAGTATGTGCCGGTGTCGTTCGCCATACCCGGCGGAGTGGCGGCGAGCCGGTTCCCGGAGACGTATACGCCGGCGCTGGACAGCACTCCGGTGATGTTGTCGACCTCGGACAGCCGGGCGGCGTATTCGCCGACCCCGCGTTCGTCGCGATAGCCGTCCAGCACGATCGTGGTGTTGCCGCCGGGATCGGCGCGCGGGAACTCCGCCCGGATCTCGTCGCCCACCTGCCGGCTGGCCGCCGAAGCGGGCAGCACCCGCTCGTCGGGGTAGCCGAATTTCACCGAGAGGAACGGCGAGCCGAGCGCCAGCATGAGCGCCACGATCACCACGGAGACCGGGACCGCGGCCCGCATGACCCGCTTGACCAGGCGGTACCAGCCGGTCTGCTCCGGCACCATGGCGCCCAGCGGCCGGGGTTCGCGGCCGAACAGGCGCAGTAGGGGGGCCCGCAGGTCGAGGGCGTTGACGCGGTGGCCGAGCAGTACGAGCGCGGCGGGCAGGACCACGATCGAGGCGACGGCGGCCGCGATCACCACCGCGACGCCGGAGTAGGCGAACGAGCGCAGGAAGTACAGGTCGAAGACGAGCATCGCCGACAGCGACAGCGCCACGGTGATCGCGGAGAACAGCACGGTGCGACCGGCGGTCTGCAGGGCCCGGACGGTGGCCGCGCGCGGGTCGCGACCGGCCGCGAGTTCCTCCCGGAACCGGCTGACGATGAACAGGCTGTAGTCGATGGCCAGTGCCAGACCCAGCGCGGTGGTGAGGTTCATCGCGTAGATGGAAACGTCGGTGAACAGGGTGAACAGCTTGAGGATCGCCAGCGTGGCGGCAATCGCGAACAGTCCGACCAGCAGCGGCAGCGAGGCGGCGACGAGACTGCCGAATACCAGGACGAGGACCACCAGGGTGAGCGGGATCGCCGCGGTCTCGGCGACGGCCAGATCGTGCGTGATCTGGTCGTTGACCTCGTGGAAGGTCGCCGCGGTACCGCCGGCCCGGACGGTCACCCCGTCGGCCGTTCCGGTGACCTGCTCGCCGAGCTCGCCCGCTGCTTCCTGGATCTGGGTCTCGTCACCCGCGAAATTGACCGCGATGAGCCCGGATTCGCCGTCGGTGCTGCGCAGCACGCTCGCGACCGCCGGTGACGGCGCGGTCCAGTACGACTGGACGCTGTCGGTGTCCGGGTGGGCGCGCACGGCATCGATGACCTGCAGGGCGCGGGCCCGCACCGGATCCGCGTCGACCCCCTCCGGCGATTCGACGAGGAGGATGTAGTTGGGTGCGGCGCCGTCGAAGTTGTCGGTGAGCTGCTGGGCGGCGCGGATGGATTCGGCGTCGGCGGAGACGAATCCGCCGGATTTCAGCCCGGCCGCCGCGGTGGCCCCGAAGATCCCGCACAGCAGTGCGACGGCCAGTGCGCCGAGGAGTATTGCGCGCGGGAATCTCGTGGTGAACTGCGCGACGCGGATCAACATGTGGTGGCCCCCGAATCAGTAAGTTAGTGGCGTTAGCGTAACGCTGTTAACCCAAGGAGGGAAGAGGCGAGCCGGACTGCGTGGTGGGCGGGTACCCACGCCGGGTGCGCGTTGTCGGTCTCCGCCGGTAACCTCTGGCCGTGGCTCTGTACCGGAAGTACCGACCGGCAACGTTCGCTGACGTGGTGGGCCAGGAGCATGTCACCGACCCGCTGTCTATCGCGCTCGACACCGGCAGGATCAGTCATGCCTATCTCTTCTCGGGTCCGCGCGGCTGCGGTAAGACCTCGTCGGCCCGGATCCTCGCCCGCTCGCTGAACTGCGCGCAGGGCCCCACCTCCACGCCCTGCGGCACCTGCGCCTCCTGCCTATCGCTGGCCCCGGGTGGCGGGGGCAATCTCGACGTGATCGAACTGGACGCCGCCAGCCACGGTGGTGTCGACGACACCCGCGAACTACGCGACCGGGCCTTCTACGCGCCCGCCGAATCCCGCTACCGGGTGTTCATCGTCGACGAGGCGCATATGGTCACCACGGCCGGATTCAACGCGCTGCTGAAGATCGTCGAGGAACCCCCGGCGCATCTGATCTTCGTCTTCGCCACCACCGAGCCGGACAAGGTGCTGCCGACCATCCGCTCGCGCACCCACCACTACCCCTTCCGGCTGCTGCCCCCCGCCACCATGCGCGGCCTGCTCGGCGGCATCTGCGAACAGGAGCAGGTGCCGGTGGAGGAAGCGGTGTACCCGTTGGTGATCCGCGCGGGCGGAGGATCCCCGCGCGACAGTTTGAGCGTGCTCGACCAGTTGCTCGCCGGCGCCGGGTCCGAGGGCGTCACCTATTCGCGCGCCGTCGCACTGCTGGGGGTGACCGATGTGGCGCTGATCGACGACGCGGTCGACGCGCTGGCAGCGGGAGACGGCGCCGCCCTGTTCGGCACCGTCGACCGGGTGATGGAGGCCGGGCACGATCCGCGCCGGTTCGCGGTGGACCTGCTCGAGCGGCTGCGCGACCTGATCCTGCTGCAGGCCGTACCCGACGCCACCGAACGCGGACTCGTCGCCGCGCCCGCCGACCTGCTGGACCGGATGCGCGAGCAGGCCGCCCGGCTCGGGCCCGCGGCCCTCACCCGCTACGCCGAACTCCTGCACGCCGGGCTGGGCGAGATGCGGGGGGCCACCGCGCCGCGGCTGCTGCTCGAGGTCGTCTGCTCACGGATGCTGCTGCCCGCCGCGGACGAATCCGAGGCCGCGACCCTGCAGCGGCTGGAACAGCTGGAACGGCGGGTCGACGCCGGTGTCGTCGCGGCCCCGGGCGCGGCGCCCGCAGGCGGGGCGCCGGCATCCGGTCCCACCGAGGCCGCCCCGGCGTCCGCGCGGCCGGCTGCCGCGTCGGACCCGTCCCGTCGCCGGGGGGCCGAAGCCCTGGCCGCCTTGCGGGAATCCAAGACCGGGCGGTCGCCGGAACGCGCGGCGGCCGCCGAGCCGCCGGCGGCCGGAGTGGCGGATGCGACGAGTCCCGCGCCCGACCGGGACGGTCCGGACCAGGAGATGTCACCTGCCCCCGCGGGATCGGTGGATGCGGTCGACGGGGGCTCGGTGGCGCCGCGGCGTCCCGAGCCCGGCGTCCGTGCGGCCGAGACGGCAACGGCCGGTCCAGCACCGGCCGCTGCGCCGTCGAAACCGGACCAGGCTCCCGAACCGGACTCGACCGGCCGCCCGGTACAGGCGGAACACGGCCGCACCCCCGGCGCGCACACTTCACCCGGTACGAGTTCGACCTCGGCCGACAGACCGGCGAGCCCGGAGACCGCGGCCCGTCCGCCGGTGAGTGGGCCACCCGCCGACCGCGAGACGGGTTCCGATATCGCCCCAGCGCCCGCGGCGGCCGGGCCTGCAGCCGAACCGGCCGGGGGCCCCGGCGCC
>NZ_JBKOOL010000085.1:0-24504 GCF_046764065.1 Nocardia sp. NPDC002869 | reverse complement strand
CGCCGGTAGCCGCGGGAGCCACCCACGTGCGCCCGCCGCGGCGGCGGGACCTGATCGCAGAATACGCGCGCGCCCATGAGGCGGATCCGGTGGCGGCGGTGGGAGAGAATCGGGGAGAATACCGGGCGGCTCTAGACTGAGCCGGTGACTTTCGAGAACGCGCGGGGACTCCCGACCCCCGGCCGGCCGTCCCCCACGTCACCGGACGTCTCCGCGACGCCTTCGGTAGTGCAGAGCCTGCGCCGGCACGCCGATGGCGCGGTGCCGTTCTCGGTGGAATTCTCCCCGCCCCGCGACGAGGCGGGCGAGCAGCGGTTGTGGCGGGCGGTGCGCACGTTCGAGCGGATGCATCCGGCGTTCGTCTCGATGACCTACGGCGCCGGTGGGAGCACCCGGGAGCGCACGGTACGGGTCACCGGTGAACTCGCCCTGCAGACCACCCTGTTGCCGGTCGGCCATCTCACGGCGGTCGGGCACAGCGTCGCCGAGCTGCGGTCGATCGTCGGGGCCTACGCCGATTCCGGGATCAGCAATATCCTCGTGCTGCGCGGTGATCCACCGGGCGACCCGCTGGGCGAATGGTACAAACACCCCGAGGGGGTGGAGTACGCCGAGGAACTGGTGCGCATCGTGCGCGATCTGGGCGATTTCCATGTGGGGGTCGCCTCGTTCCCGCAGGGCCACCACCGTTCGCTCGATCTCGACCAGGACACCGCCCATCTGGCGGCGAAACTGCGTGCGGGCGCGGAGTATTCGATCACCCAGATGTTCTTCGACGTCGACGACTACCTCCGGCTGCGCGATCGGGTCGCCGCCCTGGACCCGGTGGAGGGCGCCAAACCGATCATTCCGGAACTGATGCCGATCACCTCGCTGCGCACGGTCGAGCGTGCGGAACAGTTGTGCGGCCGGCCGCTGCCGGAAGGGGTGATCGAACGGCTGCACCGGGCCGCCGGTTCCGGGCCGGAGGAGGATCGCGCCGCGGTCCGGGCCGCGGGTATCGAGATCGCCACCGAGATGGGGGAACGGTTGATCGCCGAGGGCGCACCGTGCCTGCACTTCATCACCCTCAACTTCGCCAAGGCGACCGGTGAGGTGCTGACCAATCTGGGTTACGGCGTCACCACCGCGCCGATCAGCGTCTGAGCGGCGCCGCCCGGGGCGGGGAGATCAGTCGGCCGGGGCGTAGACGTGGACGGCGATCCGGTCGTCCCGGCGGATCACTTCGAGCGCGTGGTCGTCGTGGCGCAGGATGAGTCCGGGGGCGCCGTCGACCGGGTCGAGGATCTCGATTCCCGCGATCCGCTCACCGGCGTGGTCCAAGCGGTCGCCGGGCTTGGCCGCGATGAACACCCGGCCGTCGATGACCCACCAGGTGCCGGGCAGGCCCGGCAGCAGTTCCGGTGATTCGCTGAGCCGGTGGCGGGCGACCGGTTCGCTGATGCTGTGCGGGCTGCGCAGCCGGACCGAGAATCGCTCGAGCCATTGCGTCCACGTGGTATCGACGCTGGTGTGGCCGACGATGGTCATGGTGCAGCCTCCTCGAAACCCGGGCCGCGAGGCCCTGCCCGCCGGTCGTGCCGGGCGGGTTCATCATCCGGCCGGGCGCCCGGCGGGCACAAGACCAAGAATCACCGAGAATCCAGCTCTTGGCCGGGTAGCAGAGGGCGTCCCCGCCAGGTCAGCGCGTTGCGCCGGCGAGCGCGGTGTGAGTGTTGCCACAGCAGCAGGTAGGCGGCGACCGAGACGGGGTGGGCGAGAGCGTCGGCGAGGTCGCCGCGGTCCGGCCCGCGGCCCGACTCCAGGGCGCGGGCCAGCAACCGGCCCGTGACCGCGGCGGTGTACCCGAGCAGGCCGATTCGGCGCAGCCGGCCGCGACCCAGTACGGCCGCCACCGGGGGCAGCCAGTACGCCCACGCGGCGACAGCGCCCACCGCGACCCCGCCCGCGACCGAACCGCCGTAGGCCGACCAGAGCCAGCGGTCGTAGCCGGTCGCCAGTTCGTGCGCGTCCCGGTACATCCGGGTGCGCGCCAGTCCTCCCGCGGCCGCCACCGCGGTCCGGTCCCCGGCGCGGCGCAGTATTCGGGCGATATCGAGATCCTCGGTGACACTGCCGGCGACCGCCGCGTGACCGCCGCGCGCGTGATACCGCGCCGCGTCGAACACCAGGAACTGGCCACAGGACACGACGGTTGACCCCTGGCTGCCGCGATCGGCCCACGCGACGGGCAGAGTGGCCGCCCATGACCAGCACAGCAGCGGCTGCACCAGGCGTTCGGCCACGGTCTCGGCCCGCTGCCGCGGCCAGGGCGCCAGCAACGCGGCGCCGCGCTCCCGCAGACACCCCACCGCCGCGGCGATCGCGGTCGGTGCGAGCCGGACATCGGCGTCGAGGAAGATGAGCACCCCGGTTCCGCCGCCGGCCTGCCGGGCATGCTCGGCGAGGGCGGCGCAGGCGGCGGCCTTACCGGTCCAGCCCGGCGGCGGGCCGGTGGTACCGCGTAGCAGCTCGCAGCGCGGGTCGCCCGCCATCGCTCGCCGTGCGCGCTCGGCGGTGTCGTCGCCGGAGGCATCGTCGAGGACCAGGATGCGCAACCACGCCACCCCGGTCTGGGCGCGCAGATCGGCGATCAGACCGGGGAGTAGGGCGGCCTCGTCACGCGCGGGCACGCAGACTGTGACGTTCTCGGTGACCGGGGTGGGCGCGGGGGACAGTCGCGGTACGGTGCGCCGGTTCCATGCGGTGAGCGCGGCACCGGCCACGGCGATACCGGTCCCGCCGGTCACCGCGCGCCGGAGCCACGGTCTCACGCGTTGGATTTGACCTCGTCCCACCAGCGTCGCAACGAGAAACCGGCCGGTGCGCCCGGCCGGGGCGGATTGCGGTCCATATAGGCGAGGGCGATGACCACCGCCGCGACCGCGAGGGTGATACCGCCGACGATTCCGGCCCAGCCCGCGAAGGATCGCGTATTCGGATCGGCGTAACCGACTTCGGCGCGGACGGTACTGACCTCGCCGGCGGGCAGTTTCCAGGAGACCACCGAATCCCCCTCGCGGTTGCCGTTGGTCTTGGCGACCCGGGCCGGGAACGCCACACTCAGCTGCACATCGGACCCGTGCGGGGCCAGGGTCTCCAGGTCCACCCGGCCGTTGAGGCTGACCAGGTCGCCGTTGCGCTGGAACTGCAGGTCGAACAGGCCCTGCGCCTGCTCCGAGAGTTGCGACAGCTGTTCCACTTCGCCGAAGTTGAGATCGTCGAAGTACACCTCGCTGCCGATGTACCCGTCCTGGTTGTACGGCTCGATACGCACTTTGGCCGCCAAGGTCTCGGGGGCGGTGAGCTGCGGGCCCTTGTCCTCACTGTTCTCCGGGACGACCGCGGCCACGATCCGGCCCGACACCCGGTCGTTGGACGACAGGCCCATCGAGGCCTGGACGCGCAGGCAGCCGGCCAGCGCCGGGGTGAGCAGGGCGGCCAGGACGAGGGCGGCGGCTATCCGCGCCCGCAGGGGGCGGCGCGAGCGCGGAGCGGGGACCGGGGAGCCGGGTTTCGCGGTAACGGGACTCGAAGGCACGGATGACATGGTGCCAGGCCGGAACTCACCGACGCCATGCGACGGGCCCGACGCTTCGCCGATCGTGCCCGGCCCTGCGTCCGGTGGCGTCGCGAACCAGCCGGACCAGCAGCGGAACCCCGAGAACCCCGAGGACGATGCTCCCGTAGCCGGCCGAATACGGCAGGCCGAGAAACACCGCGTGCGCCAGCGCGGAGCCGAGCCAGGTCCACAGGAACATCAGGACCGGGATCGCGGGCCGCTCGGGGCCGCGCGCGGTTCGTTCCCATGCGGTGAGCGCCGCGGCCATCACCGCCGCCACCGCCAGCCAGCCGAGATAGTTGGTGTACGGGATGGCCGCCAGACCGGGGAGTCCCGCATCGGTGTGCTGCCACTGCCACTGCCCGTCGGCCACCATCTGGGGATCCAGGAACAGGTCCCAGCCCACCGCGCCCACCGCGGTCGCGCAGATCCGCGCCGCCGGCCGCGGGCACAGCAGGCCCGCGACCACCCAGATCGGATACAGTCCACCGGTCCACGCGAGCGGGACCACCAGTGGAACGTCGAACAGTTGTGGTCCGATCCGTCCGTCCGCGTAGTCGTAGGCCCCGAACGGGATCCCGGTCGCCGTGCCCACCGCCTCGGCCACCAGGCCGATGCCGGAGACGATCACCAGGAACCCGGCTGCGTAGCCGATCCCGCGCGTCACCGCCGCGTGCAGCAGAGCCGTACCGGCTGTCAGCAGTACCACGGCCACCGTCACCGCGTCGCGAACCGGCCCGGTGGTCAGCGGGTAGGCGATCTGCGTGCCGACCAGCACGACGAGTAGACCCGCGGGAAGCAGGTCCCGCCGGCGCCCGGGCGCCGGACCCGCTAGCGGCGTAGCCACCGGCGGATCCCGCGGCTGTCACGCAGTACCAGGCGGGCGGCGGTACGCCCGCTGGCTCCGGACACGCCGCCCCCGGGATGGGTCGACGCGCCGGTCAAGTAGAGCCCGGGCGCGCCGGGCACCCGCTGCCCGGCCAGTTCCGGCAGCGGCCGCCACAGCATCATCTGGTCCAGGCTCATCTCCACGTGCATCACATTGCCGCCGAGCAGCCCCATCTCGCGCTCCAGATCCACCGGCGTCTGGACGTGCCGGTCCAGCACCGAGTCCGCGAACCCGGGCGCGTACCGATCCAGTTCGCCGATGATCCGGTCCGCTTCGGTGTCGGCGTGCCGGGCCCAGCCACCGCTGTCGGCGAGCCGGTAGGGGTGCCACTGCGACCACAGCGAGAGCTGATGTTGCCCGGCGGGCGCGATACTCGGGTCCAGGGCGCTGAAACTCATGGCGAGCACGACGGGCCGGGGCGGTAACCGCCCGCCCAGCGCACTGCCGTGCGCCAGCGCCAACCGGCGCCGGTCCGAGACCAGCAGTTGCAGTCCGGTCGCCGATTCGGTGGAGGTCGTGCCCGGGTATCGCGGGAGATCGCTGGTCGCGGCCCGCACCACCATGCCGATTCCGGGGCCCACCCGGATCTGCCGCTGCCACCGTCGCAGCGGTTCCGGATCGAAGCCGCCCGCGCGCAACAGTTCCAGCGTGGTGAGGATATGGGTGCCCGCGATCACCGTGTCGGCGTCGTATTCGCGCCCGGCCGCGGTGCGGATCCGCCAGCCGTCGACCCGGCGGGTCAGCGCGGTGACGGCGTCGCCGGCCGTGACCTCGCCGCCGTCCCCGCGCAGCCGGGCGACCAGTGCCTCGGTGAGGGCACCGCTGCCGCCCACCGCCCGGCCGGGCGGCAGGGTGTGCATGAGTGCCGCGAACGCCACCATCGGCGCCGTGCCCGGTTCGGACATGGGCGGCCCCGATTGCGCCCCGAACCATGCCAGTGCCGCCTTCAGCCGCTCGTCGTCGAACCAGGTGTCCAGCAGCGCGTCGCCGGACTGCAGGAATTCCCGGGACAGCGCGCTGCCGCCGTCGCGGGCGTCCAGTCCCCAGAACGAGCGCAACAGCCGGCCCCCGGTGGGCGCGCCGCCGAACGAGCGCATCACCCGCCGCGCCCGCGGCGCCCAGACGTCCACGAAACGCCGGTAGGCCGCGGCGTCGCGGTCGCCGCAGGCGGCGGCCACCGACGCGCAGGTCCGCTCGAGATCGCGGTGGAAGACGATCGGCGGCGCCCCGGTCTCCGGGCAGGCCGGGGCGAAGGCCCAGGGGTCGCAGTCGAGGTACCGCAGGCCGAAGTGTTCCAGTTCGAGTTCCTCGATGATCCCGGTGTGCCGGACCATCAGATGGGCGGAGGAGCCCCGATCGACCCGGTGGCCGGGGAAGCGCTCCACGGTGGATACGGCCCCGCCGAGGACCGTATCGCTCTCCAGAACATGGACCCGGCGACCCTCCCGCGCCAGGTAACAGGCCGCCACCAGCGCGTTGTGGCCGGAACCGATGATCACCACACTCATGGCAGCAGGGGCAGTGACCGGCCGAGGATCCCGAAGCGGCGGTCGTCGCCGGCGAACACGAAATCCCGCAGCACGTCGCGGAAACCCATTCGCCGGTACAGGCGCCAGGCCCGGTTGTCTTCTTCGCCGACCTCCGGGGTGGACAGCAGCACGGCCCGCTCGGGGCGGTTCCGCAGCAACCGCTGGAGCAGGGTCGCGCCGATACCGCGGCCCTGCGCGCTCGGGTGCACATGGAGTTCGGTGAGTTCGAAATAGTCGCCGAGCAACTGCCCGATGGCCGGCTCCGGCCACCCGGAGCGGCGCATCCCCGCGTGCACCTGCTGCTGCCACCACTGATGGGGGCCGCCCTGATAGCCGTAGGCGATGGCGACGATCGGGGAATGGCGCAGGTCGAACTCGCCGTTGTCCTCGGGCACCACCGCGGCGACCGCGTGCCAGCCCGTGCGGTGGGTGTGCTCGGTCCACATCGGTGCCCGATGGTGCTCGGTGCCGTGTGGATAGTCCATGGCTGCGACGTAGACCGCCAGGGCGTCGTGCAACCGGGCGCGCAGCGCGGCTTCCGAGAGGTCGACGACGACCGGGACGGGGAGATTGTTCGACTTGACGGCTGTCATTGCGATATCGGTGGGCTCTTTCGCGGTCGGCAGGGTGGCGGGTTTCGGCACACGAACATGTCGGTGGTCGTCTCTATATTCAAGCTCGAGCCAAACGTTCGAAAACTTGTTCGCCCCCACGGTGCACGCTCAGCCTGCCATACCGGTGGACCGCCGCGGGGGGTGACAGGCGAGATACGGAGGGACGGCTATGTCGGATCGAAGCGTGCACCCGGTACAACCGGGGCGGGCGGGGATGCTGTTGCGACGCGCCGACGGGTTGCTCATGGAAGCGGCGGGGGAGCGGGATCCGCGGGAACGTTTCCGCGTGGCCTACCTGGCGGCCCTGCGCGGTGCGGGCGCGGTGCTGGCGCTCACCGGCGCCGACAGCGCGCCGCGGGCCCGCTCCCGTAACGCATGGGTGATGTTGCAGCGCGCCGCCCCCGAATTCGTGATGTGGGTGGACTATTTCAGTGGCCATTCCGCGACCCGCGCGGCGCTGGAGGCCGGGCTGCCCCGGGAGATCGACGAGGTGGCGGCCGACGAGTTCTCCTCGCGGGTGGCCGCGTTCCTGCACGACGTCGAGGATCTCATCGCGCCGGCCGCCCGGCTGCGCGCCGCCGGTGACGGAGACGACGCGCGCCGGTAGGAACCACCGCCGGCCCCCGGACCTCCGGATTCGGCCCGCCCGGGATTCGATCCGGCGACGAACTTCGTTCGGCTGCACCCATATGGTGGTACCGCTCTTGGCGAACTCGTATCATTGATGACAGATAGCCGCCAAGGGGTTATCTGTCGCCTACCCGGAGGCGACAGCCACGACCTAGTGCCGGGGGAGGTACCGTGCCACTCTCCGAGCACGAGCAGCGCATGCTCGAACAGATCGAGAGCGCGCTCTATGCTGAGGACCCGAAGTTCGCGTCATCCGTCCGCGGTGGACGTCTTCGTACGACCTCGAGTCGACGTCGACTCCAGGCCGCGGCCTTGTTCGTACTCGGCCTTGTCCTACTCGTCGCGGGTATCGCCCTTCCGGTGCGACCCGGCGGCTTTCCGATCATCAGTCTGATCGGGTTCATCGTGATGTTCGGCGCCGGAGTACTGCTCCTGCTCGGCGGCGCCAAGGGCGCCACGCCCGGCCGCGGCAGTGGTGCACCGAGCGATTCCGCCGGTTCCGGATCATCGGAACGAGCAGCCGGCGGGCGTGGGCGTCCCCGCCGCTCCGGTGGGTTCACCGAGCGCATGGAGGATCGCTTCCGCCGAAGGTTCGAGGAGTAGCCGCCCGGCGTTCGCGCCGACTCTACGGCCGACAGCGGTGCCGCACCCGTTCCCGGGGCGGCACCGCTGTTCGCATCTGTGCCGTGCCGTTCGCCGGCGGGATGCGCGCGTGACCGGCCGGGCCGCTGGAACATGCTCCGGACCACCTTCTCCCACCCCGCCCCACCGGGTTCCCCCACCGCGCCCCACCGCCCCGGCCGCAAGAGTGTGAACAGGGGGTTTGCTGGAAGTTGACGGGGGCCGCCGGAGTCGGGGGCTGTGGGCGCGGGCAGGGAGGCAGAGCCCGCGAAAAGATCGCCCGGCCGGTGATAGCTGGGGTGACCTGCGAAATCGGACGGCCGGGGAGGCACATCACCCCGTGTTTCGATTGAAAGTGGGGGAAAGTGGGGTAATGTGGAGCGCGCACTACAGGAGAGGCCGCGAGGCACTCGACCGGCGTAGCCGGTCAACACCATTCGAGGTGGTCCGGTAGGAGGTATCGGGTTGTTTCTCGGTACTTACACACCTCGTCTGGACGACAAAGGGCGACTCACGTTGCCCGCAAAGTTTCGAGACGATCTGGCGGGAGGGTTGATGGTCACCAAAGGACAGGACCACAGCCTTGCCGTCTATCCGAAGGACGAGTTCAGTGCGCTCGCCCGCCGCGCCGCATCGGCATCCCGGAGCAACCCGCAGGCGCGGGCCTTCATCCGGGCGCTGGCGGCGGGCACGGACGAACAGCGGCTGGACACGCAGGGCCGGATCGTGTTGTCGGCCGAACATCGCCGGTACGCCAACCTCACCCGCGACTGTACGGTCATCGGTTCGGTCGACTTCCTGGAGATATGGGACAAGCAGGCGTGGGAGACCTACCTCGCCGAGCACGAGGAGGACTACGCACAAGCGAGAGACGAGGCACTGGGCGGAATCTTCTAGCCCGCGCGAGTGCCACGCGGCCTCTGCCCGGATGCGGACCCTGACGTACTTCCCCGACGCCAGGTGCCGCTTCGGTCAGAGACCCCGCGGCATTCGTTACGTCACCGATTCCTTCTGTCGCTCACCCCGTGGACGCGCCGGATCGATCGGCGGCGCGACCGCATCTCGCGCAATCAATTGTTCGCCCGCTTCGGCGCCGGTGATCCGCATCCATCCGGGGTGCGAATGCGACCCGAATCGGGTCGTCACGGAGCGAGGCATGAATCCGGGAGGTCGATTTGAACCGTGAGCAGCACGGCACGCGACACGTTCCTGTTCTGCTCACCCGCGCCGCCGAATTGCTCGACCCGGTGCTCGACGGCCCGGCCGCCGTCTACCTGGATGCCACGCTGGGGCTCGGCGGTCATGCCGAATATTTCCTGCGCACCCACGCCGATCTCCGGCTCGTAGGCCTCGACCGCGATACCCGAGCGCTCGCGCTCACCACCGACCGGCTCCGGCCCTACGCCGACCGGATCACCCTGGTGCACACCCGATACGACGGAATCGCCGCCGCGCTCGCGGAGGCCGGTCTGCCGGCCACCGATTCGGTCAGCGGCATCCTGATGGATCTCGGGGTCTCGTCCATGCAGTTGGACGAGGCGGAGCGGGGCTTCGCCTACTCCGTGGACGCCCCGCTGGACATGCGGATGGACGCGACCACCGGCCCGACCGCCGCCGATGTGCTCAACAGCTACAGCCAGGGCGAGATCGCCCGGGTGCTGAAGGTCTACGGCGAGGAACGGTTCGCGAACCGGATCGCCGCCGAGATCGTGCGGCGCCGCGCCCGGCAGCCGTTGCGTACCAGTGCCGAACTGGTGAGTCTGCTCTACGACACCATTCCCGCGCCGGCCCGCCGGACCGGCGGGCATCCGGCCAAGCGCACCTTCCAGGCGTTGCGGGTGGAGGTGAACGGTGAACTGGATTCGCTGCGCGCGGCCCTCCCGGCCGCGCTGGCGGCACTGCGCCCGGGCGGCCGCATCGTGGTCATGTCCTACCAGTCGCTCGAAGACCGGGTGGTCAAACACGAGCTGGCCGAACGCGCGAAATCCCGCACACCGGTGGGACTCCCGGTCGAACTCCCGGGTATGGGGCCGGAGTTCCGCATGCTGACCCGGGGCGCCGAACAGGCCGGGCCCGCCGAGATCGAGGAGAATCCCCGCGCCGCGCCGGTCCGGATGCGCGCCGCCGAGAAGATCGTGCAGGAGGCGGGATGAAGCCGGGCACCGGCACCGGCCACGCCGCAGCGGTGGCCCGCGGAGCAGCGAATTCGCTTGTCCGCGTGGCGCGATTGCGGTACGACGGTGCTGGTGCCGGATGCGGATATCACATCGGTGTTCGCGAAATCGTGGTGTCAGGGGAGCACCGGCTGGGCATTACGGACCACAGCACAGGCGTACGCGGGCCGAAACCGCGGGCCATCACACCGATACGGGGGTGTCAGGTATGAGCGTGAGCACACGTACCGAGACCGGGCGGCCGGCGCGGCGGGTACACGACGCGGAGCGGGTGAAATCCGGTGCCGCGCAGCGGGCCTACGCCCGGCGCCGGCAGCGCACCGGTGGGCCGTCCGGCCCGGCGCCGGCGGCCGCGCCGCGGTCGGAGCCGGCGGGTCGCGGACCGTTCGTCGCGGCCATTCTGGCCATGTTCGGCTGTGGTCTCGCGCTCACCCTGGTCCTGACCACCCGCGCCGCCGAGGACAGCTATCAGCTCAGCGACGCGCGCGAGGCCAACCGGGTGCTCTCCGACGAACGCGCGGCATTGCAGCGGGAGGTCGCCGCCGCCGATTCCCCGCCCGAACTCGCCACTCGCGCCCGGGAACTGGGCATGATCCCGGCGGTGGATCCGGCGCGGCTGGTCGTCGCTGCGGATGGAACGGTCACCGTGGTCGGTGAACCGAAGCCCGCCCAGGGCCCGCCGGCCCCGCCGCTCAACGGACCCCGCGGCGGAGCTCCGGGCTCCGGTGCGGACCCGGGCGAGCGGATCGTGCCGGTCCCGGCGCTGCCGCGATCGGATTCGGCCGCGCCCGGCCCGGGTGGTGTGCTCGCGGCCCCGGGGACCGATCCGACGCCCGCGCCGCAACCGGGCGAGGGCGTTCCCGCCCCGGCGGGTTCCGCTCCGGCCGAGGGTTCCGCTCCGGCCGAGGGCGCCGCTCCGGCCGAGGGCGCCGCTCCGGCCGACGGAACCGACCCGGCCGAGGCGCCTGCACCGGCCGACGGAACTGCCCCGGCCGGTGCGTCCGCTCCGGTCGAGGGCGATGCTCCGGTCGAAGCGCCCGCTCCGGCCGGGGACGCGGCCCCGGCGCCCGCGGAGACGCCGGGCGATGTCGAACCCACCTCGGTCGCGCCGCTGCCGCCCGTTACGGCGGGTGAGGAGATGCGATGAACCGGCGCGGGTCGGGACGCGGGCGCGATTCCGCGCCGAGATCCCGGGCCGCGACCGATCGCGGAAAAACGAAGAAGCGATCCGCCGAGGTCGCGCGGTCCGCGCCCGGCCGGTCCCCGCAGCCACCCCGGCGGTCACGTCCGGGTGGGCGGTCCACGCCGAACGGACCGGTGCGGATCCGGCTCGGCGTGGGCCGGTTGATCATGCTGGTGGCGTTGACCGTGGTGGCGCTGCAACTGTTGTGGATCCAGACCATCGCCGCACCTACGCTGTCGGCGCAGGCGGCCGGACAGCGCACGGCCTACCAGGATCTCCCCGCCACCCGGGGCACCGTCACCGACCGCCACGGCAAATCCCTGGCCTTCACCATCACCGCTCAGTCGCTGAATTTCCAGCCCGTCCGGGTGCGCAAGGATCTCGCCGACGCCCGGGCGAAGGACGATTCGGCGCCCGATCCGGGTCGGCGGCTCGAAGATATCGCCCGGACCGTCCACCGGATCCTCGGTGACGAGGGGCCGAAGGAAACCGAGCTGCTGGAGAAACTGCGCAGCGACCAGACCTTCGTGTACCTGGCCCGCAATGTCGACCCGCGGAAAGCCGACGAGATCACCGCGAAGTTCCCCGAGGTCGGTACCGAACGCCAGGACCTGCGCGAATACCCGGGCGGTTCGCTGGCGGCCAATATCGTCGGGGCCACCGGCTGGGATGGCCACGGCCGGGTCGGGCTGGAGGCCTCGCTGGATTCGGCGCTCGCCGGCACCGACGGCTCCTACACCTACGATCGCGGCTCCGACGGGGCGGTCATCCCCGGCAGTCTCCGCGATCGCCAGCCCGCCGTCGACGGAAACAATGTCGAACTCACCCTGGACTCCTATCTGCAGAACCATGTGCAGCAGCAGGTGCAGCAGGCCAAGGATCGCTCGGGGGCGAAATCGGCCTCCGCGGTGGTGCTGGACGCCAAAACCGGCCAGGTACTGGCCATGGCCAACGACAACACATTCAATCCGGCGCTCGGTCCGCAGCACTGGGATCCGGCCGGGCTGGACAACCCGTCGGTGACCCAGCCCTTCGAACCCGGTTCGGTCAACAAGGTGGTCACCGCGGCCGCGGCCGTCGAATACGGCCTCACCACGCCGGACGAGGTGCATCAGGTTCCGGGCCGTATCGATATGTCCGGGGTGACCGTCGGGGACGCCTGGGAGCACGGCCTGGCCCCCTACACCACGACCGGGATCTTCGGTAAGTCCTCCAATGTGGGCACCCTGATGCTGGCGCAGCGGGTCGGCGAGGACCGGTTCGCCGATATGCTCGAACGCTTCGGTCTGGGCCGGCGCACCGAGGTCGGACTTCCCGGGGAGAGCTCCGGTCTGCTGCCCGCCCGGGACCAGTGGTCCGGCGGTACTTTCGCCAATCTGCCCATCGGGCAGGGGCTTTCGATGACCACCTTGCAGATGACCGGTATGTACCAGGCCATCGCCAACGACGGGCTCCGGATGCCGCCGCGTATCGTGCGCGCCACCGTCGCACCCGACGGAACCCGCACCGAGGAGCCGGCGCCCGACGGGGTGCGCGTGGTGAGCCCCGAGACCGCGCGCACACTGCGCACCATGTTCCAGTCGGTGGTGCAGAACGATCCGACCGGAGTGCAGATGGGAACCGGTGCCGCCGCCGCGGTCGACGGATACCGGATCGCCGGGAAGACCGGGACGGCGCAGCAGGTCGACCCGAACTGTGGTTGCTATTCGAGCTCGTCGTACTGGATCACCTTCGCCGGTATCGCGCCCGCGGACAATCCGCGCTATGTCATCGGACTGATGCTCGACGCGCCGGTGCGCAGCTCCGACGGCAGCGGCGGGCAGTCGGCGGCACCGCTGTTCCACGACATCGCCTCCTGGGCATTGCAGCGGGATCGGATTCCGCCGTCGAGCGAGCCGGAACGGCAGTTCGTCCTGCAGGCGTCGTGATTCGGCGAACCGGCTTACTCGACCGTGACCCGGCGTCGGTAACCTGACTCGTCGTCGTATCCGCGCTTCATCATGCAGAGAGGAATCCTGTGCCCGCGCAGTCCAGCCAGCCCTCGCTGCGGCCGGCCCGGCCGCTGTCGACACCGCTGCCCGACCTGCTGGATCTGATCGACGCCGAACTTCGGCCACCGGTCGCCACCGACCTGCTCGTCACCGGGATAGAACAGCGCTCCGACGCGGTTCTGCCCGGCGATCTGTTCACGGCGTTACCCGGCTCCCGGGCGCACGGCGCCCGGTTCGCCGCGGACGCGGTGGCCCGCGGCGCGGTCGCCGTGCTCACCGACGCCGCCGGGGCGGAACTTGCCGGTGACCTGCCGGTACCGGTCCTGGTGCGGGAGAATCCGCGTGCCGTCCTCGGCGAGTTGTCCGCGGCGATCTACGGTCATCCGTCCGAGCGGTTGCGGATCATCGGGATCACCGGGACCTCCGGTAAGACCACCTCGTCGTATCTGGTGGAGGCCGGGCTGGCCGCGGGTGGCCTGTCCACCGCCCTGATCGGCACCATCGAGACCAGAATCGGGGGCCGCCGGGTCCCGAGCGCGCTCACCACGCCCGAGGCGCCGCAATTGCACGCCATGTTCGCGCTGATGGTGGAGCAGGGCGTGGACGCGGTGGTGATGGAGGTGTCCAGCCACGCCCTGACGCTGGGCCGGGTCGACGGGGTGCGGTTCGCCGTCGGCGCGTTCACCAACCTGTCGCAGGACCATCTGGATTTCCACGCCGATTTCGAGGACTACTTCGCCGCCAAGCGCCGGCTGTTCGAACCGGAGTCCCCGGTGGCCGCCCGCACCGCCGTGGTGTGCGTGGACGACGCCTGGGGCCGCCGTCTCGCCGACGGTCTCGCCGCGCCGATCCGGGTGGCGACCACCGGACCGGCGGACTGGTCGCTGGCCGGTCCCGCCCGCGCGCACGGCGGTGAGCAGGAGTTCACCGCGGCCGGTCCGGATGGCGAGACGCCGGTGCGGTTGCGGCTGCCCGGTGACTACAACGTCGCCAACGGCCTGCTCGCGGTCGCGGTGTGCGCGGCCGCCGGAGTGGCGCCGGGGACCGCCGCGCCCGCACTGGCCACGGTGGACGTACCCGGCCGGATGCAGCGGGTGGAACGCGGGCAGGAGTTCCTGGCCCTGGTGGACTACGCCCACAAACCCGCCGCGGTGGAATCGGTGATCGCCACGCTGCGCACGCACCTGGCCACGGCGGGGAGCCGGGGCCGGTTGGCGGTGGTGGTCGGCGCCGGCGGCGACCGGGACACCGGTAAACGCGGCCCGATGGGCGCGGCCGCGGCCCGCGGCGCGGATCTGCTCATCGTCACCGACGACAATCCACGGACCGAGGACCCGGCCGCGATTCGCGCGTCGCTGGTCGCGGGCGCGCGCAGCGTCGCCGACGAGCAGCGCGGCGAGGTCCGCGATATCGGCGACCGGACCGCGGCCATCGCGGCGGCCGTCGACTGGGCGCACCCCGGCGATGTGGTCCTGGTGGCCGGCAAGGGCCACGAGGCAGGGCAGGAGATCAACGGGGTGAAATATCCGTTCGACGACCGCGAGGTACTCGCCGCGGCGATCGATTCGACACTGCGGCACAGTTCCGGGGGCGCGGACAACGGTTCGTGGTCGACGGGCGCGGAGGACTTGACAGTTTCATGATCGAAATGACACTGCGGGATATCGCCGAGGTCGTGGGCGCAACGCTGCACGACGTCGGTGACCCGGAGGTGAGGGTGACCGGCTCGGTCGAATTCGATTCGCGCCGAATCGGTCCCGGCGATATCTTCCTGGCGCTGCCGGGCGAGCGCGTCGACGGCCACGACTACGCGGCCGCCGCGATCGAGGCCGGCGCGGTCGCCGTACTGGCCGCCCGGCCGGTCGGGGTGCCGGCCATCGTCGTGTCCCCCGCACCGGGGTCGGTGCCGTCGAGCGCGCTTGCGCTGAGCCATGATTCGACCGGTGCGGGCGCCGCGGTGCTGACCGCGCTGGCCGCGCTGGCCCGGGAGAGCGTGTCCCGGCTGGTCGCCGCCGGTGGGTTGACCGTGGTCGGCGTCACCGGGTCCTCGGGTAAGACGTCCACCAAGGATCTGCTGGCGGCGGTGCTCGCACCGCTGGGCCCGGTGGTGGCCCCGCCCGGCTCCTTCAACAACGAACTCGGGCATCCCTGGACCGCCCTGCGCGCCGGTCCGGACACCCGGTTCCTGGTGCTGGAGATGTCGGCGCGCGGGCCCGGGCATATCGCCGCGCTGGCCCGGGTGGCGCCCCCGAGTATCGGGGTGGTCCTCAATGTGGGTACCGCGCATCTCGGCGAATTCGGTAGCCGCGAGGCCATCGCGCAGACCAAGGGCGAACTCGTGGAGGCGCTGCCCGGCACCGGTCTGGCCGTGCTGAACGCCGACGATCCGAAGGTCAGCGCGATGGCCGCGCGTACGGCGGCCCGCGTGGTGACGGTCGGGCACGCCGCCGGCGCGCAGATCCGTGCCGGCGCAGTCACTCTCGACGAACAGGCCCGTGCCTCGTTCACCCTGCACACACCGCTCGGCGACCGGCCGGTCACCCTGGCCGTGCACGGGGAACACCAGGTCGGCAACGCGCTGTCGGCCGCCGCGGTGGCCCTGGAGTGCGGCGCCGATCTCGACACCCTCGTCACCGCGCTCGGCGGCGCCCGGGCGGCGTCGGCGCGGCGGATGGACGTACGCACCAGTGCCGCCGGGGTCACGGTGATCAACGATTCCTACAACGCCAACCCGGATTCCATGCGGGCCGCGCTCAAAGCGCTGGTCACCATGGCCCGGTCGGGCGACACCCCGCGGCGCAGCTGGGCCGTCCTCGGTGAGATGGCCGAGCTCGGCCCGGAATCGGTGGTGGAACACGACGGGATCGGCCGCCTCGCGGTCCGCTTGGATGTGGACCGGCTCATCGTGGTCGGGACCGGACGACCCTCCCGGGGCATGCACCAGGGAGCGGTCATGGAAGGCTCATGGGGTGAGGAATCGGTGCTCGTCCCGGATATCGAAGCAGCCGTGGAGTTGCTCGCCGCCGAAGTCGGCGCGGGTGACGTGGTGCTGGTGAAGGCATCGCAATCGGTCGGCCTGTGGGCGGTGGCCGAACAGCTGCTGGCCGAGGGTGAGAAGAACGCGGGTGCCGGCACACCGGCACCCGGCGGCGCCGGCGCCGCCGACGGGGTGAGCACGGAGGCAGTGCGATGAGACAGATCTTGTTCGCGGCGGCGATCGCGCTGACGGTGTCGATCCTGTTGACGCCGCTATTGATCCGGATATTCGCCCGGCAGGGTTTCGGGCAGGAGATTCGGGTCGATGGACCGGCCAGCCACCAGTCCAAACGCGGTACGCCCACCATGGGCGGCGTGGCGATCATCATCGGCATGTGGGCCGGGTATCTCGGCTCCCACCTGATCGGAATCGGTTACGAGGCCGAAGGTCCCACCGCCTCCGCGCTGCTGGTCCTGGGCCTGGCCACCGCGCTGGGCGTGGTCGGGTTCATCGACGATTTCATCAAGATCCGCAAGGGCCGCAATCTCGGGCTCACGGCCGCGGGCAAATATCTGGGCCAGATCACCGCCGCGGTGGTGTTCGGAGTGCTGGCGCTGCAGTTCCCGGGTGGCAGCGGACTGTCCCCGGCGAGCCGGCAGCTGTCGTACGTGCGCGATATCAACACCGTCTCGATGAGCGTGGTCGTATTCCTGGCCTTCGTCTGCCTCATCGTGGTGGCCTGGTCGAACGCGGTCAATCTCACCGACGGTCTGGACGGTCTGGCCGCGGGTTCGATGAGTCTGGTGCTCGGCGGCTACGTCGTCATCACGTTCTGGCAGTACTACCACTCCTGCGAGACCAAACCCGAGACCGGCTGCTACAACGTGCGCGATCCACTGGATCTGGCCCTGGTCTGCGCGGCCGGCACCGCGGCGTGCATCGGGTTCCTGTGGTGGAACGCCGCGCCCGCCAAGATCTTCATGGGTGATACCGGGTCGCTGGCCCTGGGCGGGCTGCTCGCCGGGCTGTCCATCACCACCCGCACCGAACTGCTGATGGTGGTCATCGGTGCGCTGTTCGTCGCCGAGGCGGCGTCGGTGGTGCTGCAGGTGGCGGTGTTCCGGACCACCCGCAACCGGCTGTTCAAGATGGCGCCCTTCCACCACCATTTCGAATTGAGCAAATGGGCGGAGACCACGGTGATCATCAGGTTCTGGTTGCTGGCCGCGATGGCCTCGGCCGCCGGGCTCTCCCTGTTCTACAGCGAATATCTCTCCGCGGTCGGGTGAGTTGACGATGGAGGAACATACGCCCCGGGCCCTGCGTTCGCCGGGCCCGATGCTGGAATTCCTGCGCGGCCGCGATGTGCTGGTCGCCGGATGGGGTGTCTCGGGTCGTTCGCTGATCACGCCGCTGCGCGATATCGGGGCCCGGCCGGTGGTGACCGACAGCGGTGCCGCGGCGCTGGCCGAAGCCGCCGGACTGGGGCTGGACATCGTGCCCGCGGCCGAAGTGGAGGACACCGACTGGTCACGGTTCGCGCTGGTGATCACCAGTCCCGGCTGGCGGCCGGATTCCCCGGTCCTGGCCTCGGCGGTGTCCGAGGGTATCCCGGTCTGGGGCGATGTCGAATTCGCGTGGTGGGTGGATCAGGCGCGGATCTACGGTCCGGTCCGTAAATGGCTCGTGGTCACCGGCACCAACGGGAAGACCACGACCACGCAGATGACCCATTCCATTCTGCGGGCCGCCGGTATCCCCAGCGTCGCCTGCGGCAATATCGGGCTGCCGATCCTGGACGCCCTGCGCCGCAATCCCGGGCCGCAGGTGCTGGCGGTGGAGTTGTCGTCGTTCCAGCTGCACTGGGCGCCCTCGGTGCGGCCGGAGGCCGGTGTCGTGCTGAACGTGGCCGAGGACCATCTGGACTGGCACGGTGGGCTCGACGCCTACGCCGCCGCCAAATCGCGGGCTCTGCTGGGGCGGGTCGGGGTCGTCGGACTCGATGACCCGGTGGCCGCCCGCCTGGCCCGCCGCTCGAAGGCGCGCCGCACGATCGGATTCCGGATCGGGGTCCCGGCCGACGGTGAACTCGGCGTGGTCGACGGCAAACTGCTGGACCGCGCGTTCACCAAGGCGGCGATCCTGGCCGAGTCGAAGGAGATCAGCCCGCCCGGGCCGGCCGGTATCGCCGATGCCCTGGCCGCCGCCGCGCTGACCCGGGCCATCGACGTGGCGCCGCAGTTCGTCCGTGAGGGCCTGATCGAGCACAAGGTCGGCCCGCACCGGTCGGCGCTGGTGCGCGAACTGGGCGGCGTCGAGTTCATCGACGACTCCAAGGCCACCAACCCGCACGCCGCGCGGTCGTCGATCCTGGGCCATCAGCATGTCGTCTGGATCGCCGGCGGCCAGCTCAAGGGTGCCGGCGTCGAGGATCTCGTGGAGGAGGTCGCCGAGCGGCTGGTCGCCGTCGTGTTGTTCGGTGCCGACGCCCCGGTGATCGCGGCCGCGCTGGCGCGACACGCGCCGGAAGTCCCCGTGGTCGAGTTGGATACGCGGGATCATGCCGGTATGGGGCAGGCAGCCATGGACGAAGCGATCACCGGGACCTGCAATACCGAAATCGCCGACGCGGTGATGGAACGTGCGGTGCGGGAGGCGGCGGCGTTCGCCGGACCGGGCGATACCGTGTTGCTCGCGCCGGCGGCGGCCTCGCTGGACATGTTCACCGACTACACCCACCGGGGCCGCAGCTTCGCCGGCGCGGTCGAGGATCTGAAGGACGAGGACCTCGGGCGGCGGTTATGAGACCGCGCGGCACGCGACAGGTACGGGCGGGCCGATTCGGCGCCTGGCTGGCGCGGCCGCTGGCCTCGTTCCATCTCGTCGTCACCATCGCCACCCTGCTCACCCTGCTGGGGCTGGTGATGGTGTTGTCGGCCTCCAGCGTGGAGTCCTACGCCGACGGTGGGTCGGCGTATTCGCTGTTCGTCCAGCAGATGGTATTCGCGTCAGTGGGTACGGTGCTGTTCTATCTCGCGCTGCGGATACCGTTCCGGCGGTTGCGTCAGCTGTCCTTCCCGGTGTTCGCGGTATCGGTACTGCTGCTGGTTCTCGTGCTGATCCCGGGGGTCGGCAGTACGGTCAACGGCGCCCGTCGCTGGATCGATCTGGGGCTGTTCTCGATTCAGCCGTCGGAACTGGTGAAGGTGACGTTCGTGGTGTGGGGCGCCCACCTGCTGATCTCGCGGCGTGCCGCGGGGCGGGCGGCGAACGATCCGGGTGGGTTGAAAAACCTGTTGGTGCCGCTGGTTCCGGCCGGCCTGCTGGTGTGCCTGTTGATCGTGTTGCAGCCGAACCTGTCCACCACCATCGCGCTCGGCATCGTCCTGCTGGCGCTGCTGTGGTTCGGTGGCCTGCCGGTGCGGTTGTTCGTGGCCATCCTCGCCTCGGGCGCCATCGCCGCCCTCGCTCTCGCGCTCTCGGCCGGCTACCGCTCCGACCGGATGCGCGCCTTCTTCAATCCCGCCGACGACCCCCAGGGCATCAACTATCAGGCCCGGCAGGCGATGTACTCGCTGGCCGACGGCGGGCTGTGGGGTCGCGGGCTCGGGCAGAGCCGGGCCAAATGGAGTTATCTGCCCAACTCCCACAACGACTTCATCTTCGCCATCATCGGCGAGGAACTCGGGTTCCTGGGCTGCGCGCTGGTGCTGGGTCTGTTCGCGCTGTTCGTCTACGCCGGCCTGCGGATCGCCGCCCGCTCGGTGGACCCGTTCCTGCGCCTGCTCACCGCCACCGCCACCACCTGGATCACCGGGCAGGCGCTGATCAACATCGGCTATGTGGTGGGCCTGCTACCGGTCACCGGACTGCAGTTGCCGCTGGTGTCGGCGGGCGGTTCGTCGCTGGCACTGACACTGTTCATGTTCGGCATCATCGCCAACGCGGCCCGGCACGAACCCGAGGCGGTCGCGGCCCTGCACGCCGGACAGGACGGGCGGGTCAGTCGCCTGCTGCGACTGCCGAAACCGGAGGTCTACCATCCCGTGCGGGCCCGCGGCGCCGCGGCCGATCGCGACCGGGGTCCGGCGCGCCGCCCGGCCCGCGGCGAGCCCCGGGACGAGCCCGCGCGGGCCCGGCCGCGCGCCAACAGCCGGGGTACCGACACCCTGCGGGCCACCCGGGCCTGGGAACCCAGCTATTCGGTGACACACGCACGAGAACGGGGAAGAAACAGGTGAGCGCACCACGGTCCGCAGGCGAGCACACGGCGCCGGGCGCGGACGCGATATCGGTGATCGTCGCGGGTGGCGGTACGGCCGGGCATATCGAACCGGCCCTGGCCGTCGCCGACGCGTTGCGGCGACTCGATCCCGGGATCCGGGTGACCGCGCTCGGCACCGAGCGCGGACTGGAAACGACCCTGGTGCCCCAACGGGGGTACCCGCTCGAACTGATCCCGCCGGTGCCGTTGCCGCGCAAGCCCAGTGCGGATCTGCTGCGGCTGCCGGGCCGGGTCCGGGCCTCGGTGCGGCGTACCCGCGAGATCATCGACGCCGTCGAGGCGGATGTGATCGTCGGCTTCGGCGGTTATGTGGCGCTGCCCGCCTACCTCGCCGCGGGCCGCGGGGCCCTGCGGCGCCGTCGCGCGGTGCCGGTCGTGGTGCACGAGGCCAACGCGAAGGCGGGTATCGCCAACAAGGTCGGCGCGCGGCGCGCGACCCGGGTACTGGCCGCGGTACCGGATTCCGGGCTCGACGCCGAGGTCGTCGGCATCCCGGTGCGCGACGCGATCACCTCCCTCGACCGGGCCGGGCTGCGCGCGCAGGCGCGGGAGCATTTCGGGCTGCCCGCGACCGGCCCGGTGCTCCTGGTGTTCGGCGGTTCCCAGGGGGCGCGGTCGCTCAACGACGCGATCTCGGGCGCGGCCCCGCAACTGGCCGCGGCCGGTATCTCCGTGCTGCACGCCCACGGCCCCAAGAACACGCTGGACGTCTCCTCGACCGATCCCGCCGCGCCCTATGTGGCGGTGCCCTACCTGTCCCGAATGGATCTCGCCTACGCCGCCGCCGACGCGGTGGTCTGCCGGTCCGGGGCGATGACCGTCGCCGAGGTGTCGGCGGTCGGGCTGCCCGCGATCTACGTACCGCTGCCGCACGGAAACGGTGAACAGGAACTCAACGCCCGGCCCGTTGTCGCGGCCGGTGGTGGCAGAATCGTTGCCGACCCCGAACTGTCCCCGAAATATGTGATCGACGAGGTGATACCGCTGCTCACGGATCCAGCACGCATAGCCGAGATGGGTCGTGCCGCCGCCGGCGCCGGCCATCGCGATGCCGCCGACGAGGTCGCCCGGATCGTGCTGCGGGCGGCGGGCCGGTGAGCGGGGAGCAGACGACCGCACCGGAAACCGGCCCCGGCGCCCTGCCGCCGGAGCTGGCCCGGGTGCATATGGTCGGTATCGGCGGCGCCGGGATGTCGGGTATCGCCCGTATCCTGCTGTCGCGCGGGGGCGAGGTCTCCGGATCCGATGCCAAGGAGAGCCGCGGTGTCCTCGCCCTGCGGGCCCGGGGCGCCCAGGTGCGGATCGGTCACGATGCCGGTGCGCTGGATCTGCTGCCCGGCGGGCCGACGGTGGTGGTGACGACCTACGCGGCCATCCCCAAGACCAACCCGGAACTGGTGGAGGCGCATCGCCGCGAGATCCCGGTGCTGCTGCGGCCGACCGTGCTGGCGGCCCTGATGAGCGGGCATCGCACGCTGCTCGTCTCGGGGACGCACGGGAAGACCTCCACCACCTCGATGCTCATCGTCTCCCTGCAGCACTGCGGACTGGACCCGTCGTTCGCGGTGGGCGGTGAACTCAACGAGGCGGGAACCAACGCCCACCACGGCAGCGGCGATATCTTCGTCGCCGAAGCCGACGAGAGCGACGGGTCCCTGCTGCAGTACGACCCGGATGTCGCGGTGGTCACCAATATCGAATCCGATCATCTGGATTTCTTCGGTTCCGACGACGCCTATGTGCAGGTGTTCGACGATTTCACCGATCGCCTCGCCGACGGCGGGCTGCTGGTGGTGTGCCTGGACGACCCCGGCTCCCGGGCCCTCGCCGAGCGCACCGGGCAGCGGCTGGCCGACCGCGGCGTGCGGGTACTCGGGTACGGCACCGGGGAACTGCCCGATGCGCCGGTGCCGGTCGGGGTGCGCCTGCACAGCTGGGAACCTCGGGATGTCGGCGGTATCGCTCACTTCCAGCTCGCCGACGAACCCGCACCGCGCACCCTGCGTCTTTCCGTGCCCGGCCGGCATATGGCGCTCAACGCGCTGGCCGCGCTGCTGACCGCGCGGGCCGCCGGCGCCGACGTGGACGAGATCATCCAGGGGCTGGAGGGTTTCGGCGGGGTACACCGCCGCTTCCAGTTCGTGGGCCGGGAGAACCGGGTGCGGGTTTTCGACGACTACGCCCACCATCCCACCGAGGTCCGGGCGGTCCTCGGGGCCGCCGCCGAACTGGTGGACCAGGAGGCGCGCGACGGTGCGCTGTCGCGCCGGGGCCGGGTGATCGTGGTCTTCCAGCCGCATCTGTACAGCCGGACCGCGACCTTCGCCGCCGAATTCGGCGCGGCCCTCGACCTGGCCGACGAAGTGGTGGTGCTCGATGTCTATGGGGCGCGCGAAGAGCCGCTGCCCGGGGTCAACGGGGCGCTGGTCGCCCAGTCGGTGCACAAACCCGTGCACTACCAACCCGATATGTCCCGGGTGGGCCGCCAGGTGGCGGGTCTCGCCCAGCCCGGTGATGTCGTGATCACCATGGGCGCCGGCGATGTCACCATGCTCGGCAGCCAGATCCTGGACGGACTACGCGCGCGTCCGCAGTACGGGCGGTGAGGCGGGGTGCGGGCCGGGACGCCACGATTCGGGGTGGGCGGATTGCGGCGTTTCCGGCTGTGGGCGTTACCCGCGCTCGCCCTGGTCATCACGCTGGCCGCGCTCGCCTGGTTCTCGCCGCTGCTGTCGGTCCGCGAGGTACGGATCGATGGGGCGGGCGAGATCCCGGAGGAACAGATCCGCGAACTGCTCCGGGTTCCGGAGACCGGTTCGATCCTGCGGATCGATACCGCGGCGATGGCCGCCCGGGTGGCGACCATCCCGAAGGTCCGCAGTGCCCGGGTCCAGCGGGTGCTGCCGTCGACCGTGCGGGTGCGGATCGAGCCGCGAACCCCGGTGCTGTACTACGACTCTCCCGAGGGCGCGCATCTGCTGGACGCCGACGGTATCGAGTACGCGATCGAGCCCGCGCCGATCGGAGTGCCGCAGCTGGTCACCGCCCGGCCGGGCGGTGCCGACGAGCTCACCCGGGCCGCGGTCGTCGTGGCCCGGGTACTGCCGCCGGCGCTGGAGGTGCAGGTGGAAACCCTCCGTGCCGCGGGCCCGTCGGAGATTTCCCTGACATTGCGCGATGGTCGCACGGTACTGTGGGGCAGCAGCGAGGACGGCGAACGCAAATCGGCGGTGGTACTGCCGCTGCTCACTCGGCCGGGAACCGTGTTCGACGTCTCGAGTCCCAGTCTGGTCACGGTAAAATGATTCCCAGCAATCTTGTTCGGTTCGACCCTGTTCGGTTCGCAGCTCCGCCTCGGCCCGGGACGATCACCCGGAGACCACCTAGGGCGGGATCCGGGGGCGTCTCACGATGTGGGCGCGGGCGGCTGGGCAACCGTTCACGATATGTCGCGTACCGCCTTGGTAGAAGCATGTTCGCCGAAGAAACTGGTTATCGTCTCGGCGCGCCTGCGAGCGGATCGCGACGGCGGCGAATAGCGTTCCGCACCAGTCGGATACTTGACATAACTCCAACCCTATGGTTGAGGTTCAGGGTTTGCCCGGATCGTGGTCCGCGGATCGTGGTCGCGCGGAACGGTATCGGGCATCCGAAAACGACAGACTTTGGATCGAAGGAAGGCGAGAGCTCATGACGCCCCCGCACAACTACCTTGCCGTGATCAAGGTCGTCGGTATCGGCGGCGGCGGCGTGAACGCCGTCAACCGAATGATCGAGCAGGGTCTCAAGGGCGTCGAGTTCATCGCGGTGAACACCGACGCCCAGGCCCTGCTGATGAGCGATGCCGACGTGAAGCTCGATGTCGGGCGGGAGCTCACCCGGGGGCTCGGCGCCGGCGCCGCCCCCCCGGTGGGGCGGGGGGCCGCCGCGGGGCACAAGGCAGAGATCGAATAGGTAATCAAGGGCGCCGCGCTGTTCTTCGTGTCCGCCGCCGAGGGGGGCGGGGCGGG
>NZ_JBKOOL010000084.1:0-24560 GCF_046764065.1 Nocardia sp. NPDC002869 | reverse complement strand
GTGGGTCCACGCCGTGGCCTTCGTGAGTGGGTCCACGCCGTGGCCTTCGTGAGTGGGTCCACGCCGTGGCCTTCGTGAGTGGGTCCACGCCGTGGCCTTCGTGAGTGGGTCCACGCCGTGGTCTTCGTCAGTGAGCTCACCCCCGTCGCAAGTGAGCCGCTCCCGCCCGGGTGAGTTTTCCGACTCCACCTCGTCCCAAGGCTCAACACCATTACCGATGCACCCGCTCACCACACGATCCGCCCGGCCGAAGCGGGCGATCGGAACCTGCTCGCCCGGGCAGTCCACCGGTGATTCCGGGTCTAGTACTACCCTCGGGGGTCGCGGCCCGGGCCAACCCGCCGGGCCGGGACGCACACCCGACCGTCAACCCAGTGGTTCGGCGGCCCCGACTCGAGCGGCCGTGAACCCGTGCGCATCCGTGCGCCGGAACACAGGATGGAATGTATGTATCGGACCCGAGGCACACTGCTCGGAGTGGTGGCGGCGGTGGCGGCCGCCGGATTGCTCGCCGGCTGCGGCAACGACGACTCGACCGCGACCGGCACCCCGACGCTGTCGACTTCGGCCGGGACGACGTCCGCGAGTGCGGCCCCCGCGCCCTCGAGCGAGAGCCCGGCCCCGGCACCGGCACCGGAGGGCGAAACGCCCGCGCCCGAGCAGCCGGCCGAACCCGAGGCGCCGGCCGAGGAGCCGGAGCGTCCCGCCCCGGTGCCGCCGCAGGAAACCGACACCGGGCATCTCGGCGCGAAGGAGCAGACCTTCGTCGACGAGCTGGCCAAGCAGGGTGTCACCCCGTCCTCCCCGGATATCGCGCTGAGTATCGGCAACTACGTCTGCCAGGGTGTGGCCGCCGGGACCTCCGATGCCGATATGGCGACGTTCGTGAACGCGATGGCCGGTTCGGATCCGTCGTTCGATCCCGCGAAGATGCCGGTGGAGCAGGCGGGTCAGATCTACATCAGCACCGCCAAAGCGCACTACTGCCAGTGATAGCCGATGAGTAGAGGACGTAACGGGTCCCGTCGGTCCCGGCCGAAGGGTTGTCTGACATTGCTCGCGGTGGGAGTCGTCGGGCTCGTCATCGTGATCCTGCTCTGGTATCTGCTGGCCGGCTGCCTGCGGGAACCCGGGCCGGGCCCGGGCCCCGGGCCGGGGCCCGGGGAGCCGACCAGTCAGCCCGCGAGCTGCCCGGATGTGCAGATGATCTCGGTGCCGGGTACCTGGGAGTCCAACAGCGCCGACGATCCGTACAACCCGACGGCCAACCCGGCCTCGCTCATGCTCAATGTGAGCAATCCGGTCCGGGAACAGTTCCCGGAGGGCCGGGTCGACGTGTACACCGTCCCCTACATCGCGCAGTTCTCCAATCCGATCGCTATTCCGCCGGACGGTCAGGCCTCCTACAACGCCAGCCGCACCGAGGGCAGTCGGCGGACCTTCGATTTCCTGACCCAGCGTCACCAGGAGTGCCCGCTCACCACCTATGTGCTGGCCGGGTTCTCGCAGGGCGCGGTGATCGTCGGTGATATCGCCGAACAGATCGGCAAGGGCAATGGTCCGGTACCCGCGGACCGGGTGCTCGGGGTCACCCTGATCGCCGACGGACGGCGGTCCGGTGAGACCGGTGACGGTCAGCCGATCCAGGTCGGCACTCCGCCGCCCGGGGTCGGCGCCGAAGTGGCGCTGGCCGGGTTGACCGTTCCCGGGATCACCATGACCGGCGTCCGCAAGGAGGGTTTCGGCGAATTGGCCGACCGGGTGTACACGATCTGCGCGCCCGGTGACCTGATCTGCGACGCGCCCCGCAACGCACTGAGTCCGGCCAATATTCTCGGCAGTATCGGGACCCTCGCTCAAGCCGTGGGCAACCCGGTACACAGCCTCTACCACAACTTCGTGGTGGACCCGGACGGCACGACGGCCACCCAGTGGGCGGCCGACTGGGCGGTCGGTCTGGTCGGCAGCGCGCCGTCTCAACCGCACTCGTGATCCGCGGATACGGCGCACACGACGCCGTGGCGGCCGTCTTGTGACAATTCACCGCAGTCAGCGTGGTCCCCGCTGCCTGGCAGGCTGTAAAGTGCGCTGGTGATCGCGCATCCCGGGCCCTGCGCCGGCACGGGATGCGCAGACTTCCGATATCCAGGAGCATGAGTTCATGACAGAAGCCGCCGCACCGGTGGATGAGTTGAGCGCGCTGGGCACCCCGCTGCGTAAGTTCCGCTTCGCGGCCGCGGGTGAGGGAAACAAGCAGGAGGGCGGCGCCCGCAAGTTCATCCAGACGGCGCAGCAGGCCGAGGAGTACGGCTACGACACCTTCGTGGTGCCCGATCATCTCGGTGACCAGATCGGCCCGATCGCGGCCCTGGGTGCGCTCACCCAGGCCACCGACCGGATCCGCCTCGGTACCTCGGTGCTGGCCAACGGTTTTCGGCACCCCGTGGTGCTGGCCAAGGATCTGGCCACCATCGATGTGCTGTCGAAGGGCCGGCTCGAGGTGGGCATCGGGGCCGGCTGGAAGGCCGACGAGTTCGAGGCCGCCGGGCTGGACTACGACCGGCCCGGGGTGCGACTGGCCAAGCTCGACGAAACGCTGACCATTCTCGATACGCTGCTGCGCGGTCAGGAGTGCACCTTCGAGGGCAAGTACTACCAGGTGCACGGTGTCAAGGGGACCCCACGGCCGCGGCAGGGCCCGCGGCCGCCGCTGTGTACCGGAGGCGGCGGTCCCCGGATGCTGAAACTCGCCGCGAAGCACGCCGACATCATCTCGATCGTTCCGGTCACCACGTCGAACGGTAAAGGTCTGCTCTCGGGAATCACCCTCGACAAGACCATCGAGAAGGTGAACCTGATCAAGGACGCCGCCGGGGACCGGTTCGAGCAGATCGAGCTCAACTGGGCGATCACGGCCATCGTCATCACCGACGACCGGGAGAAGACCGCCGAGATGGCGCTGTCGGCGATCGAGCGCGGGTTGCATCCCGACCTGGAAGTCGACGTCGAGCTCTCGGTCGAGGAGATCTTGAGTTCGCCCTATGTGGCGATCGGCACGTTCGAGGAGATCGCCGACCAGATGCGCCGTGTGCGGCAGCTCACCGGTATGTCCTATGTGGGGATATTCCCCACCCAGATGGACGCATTCGCGCCGGTGATTCCCTTGCTCCGGGAGGAGTGAGAAGCTCGTCTCTGTAACATGTCTCTGGTTTGAGAACATCTAGCCGATAGCGGTCACCGCGCAGACCGCACCCAGAACCCGCAGGGTCGGTTCTCGAATGGAGAGCGCCCGTGGCGAAAGCGAGTCGGGGCCACACAGTAAATAACGGCAATCGTGCCGTTGCCGCGTGCGCCTCGGAGGAGAAGGAATGGACGAGACTTTCGACGACTACCTGGACGAGAACGGGAACATCACCATTCCCGATGATCGCACCCTGGTCGACCACGTCGAGAAGCACACCCGTAACGACGCGAACACCTTGGCGTACCGCTACATCGACTACTCGCGCGAGCGCGATGGCGAGGTACACGAGCTGACGTGGCAACAGTTCGGGGTCCGGCTGCGCGCGGTGGCCGGTCGCCTGCAGCAGGTCACCACTCCCGGTGACCGAGTGGCGGTCCTCGCGCCGCAGGGACTCGACTATGTGATCTCATTCTTTGCCGCCATCTATGCGGGCACGATCGCGGTGCCGCTGTTCGATCCGGACGAACCGGGTCATACCGACCGGCTACACGCGGTACTGGGTGACTGCAAACCGTCGGCCATTCTGACCGCCGGTTCGGCGGCGGCCGGCGTGCGCCAGTTCTTCCGGGGGCTGCCCGCCGCGCAACGGCCGCGCATCATCGCCGTGGACGCGATTCCCGACAGTGTCGGTGACAGCTGGACGCGCCCGGATATCGCGGTGGACGATATCGCCTACCTGCAGTACACCTCGGGTTCCACCCGGACCCCGGCCGGTGTGGAGATCACCCACCGGGCCGTGGGCACCAACCTGCTGCAGATGGTCGACGCCATCAACCTCGACTGGAACTCCCGCGGCGTCACCTGGCTGCCGCTGTTCCACGATATGGGTCTGCTGACGGTGATCCTGCCGGCCGTGGGCGGCAAGTTCATCACCATCATGTCGCCGGCGTCGTTCGTGCGACGGCCGTACCGGTGGATCAAGGAGCTGGCTGCCGCCTCCGACGGTGCGGGCACCTTCGCCGCCGCCCCGAACTTCGCCTTCGAGCACGCGGCCGTACGCGGTCTGCCCAAGAACGGTGAATCACTGGACCTGTCCAATGTGATCGGCCTGATCAACGGCAGCGAACCGGTGACCACCTCGTCGATGAAGAAGTTCAACGACGCGTTCGCGCCCTACGGGCTGCCGAAGACGGCCATCAAACCGTGCTACGGCATGGCCGAGGCCACCCTGTTCGTCTCGGCGACCAAGGCCGAGGACGAGGCCAAGGTCACCTATGTGGACCGTACCGAGCTCAATGCCGGGCGCATGGTGCGCGTCGAGCAGGGCACTGAGAACGCTATCGCGCAGGTGAGCTGCGGCTATGTGGCGAAATCCCAGTGGGCGGTGATCGTCGATCCGGAGTCGGTCGAGGGTGACGCCCGGGAGCAGCCGGACGGCCACGTGGGTGAGATCTGGCTGCACGGCAACAATATGGGCATCGGGTACTGGGGCCGGGCGGCCGAGACCGCGGCGACCTTCCAGAACAAGATCGTCACCCCGCTGGCCGAGGGCAGCCACGCCGCGGGCACCACGCCCGACGCGTACTGGATGCGGACCGGCGATTACGGCGTGTACTTCGACGGTGAGCTCTACATCACCGGCCGGGTCAAGGACCTGGTGATCGTCGACGGACGTAATCACTACCCGCAGGACCTGGAGTTCTCCGCGCAGGAGGCCAGCAATGCGCTGCGGCCCGGGTTCGTCGCGGCGTTCTCGGTACCGGCCAACCAGCTGCCGGCCGAGGTGTTCGCCCAGGGCAGCCATTCGGGTCTGAATTTCGACGCCGACGACGCCTCCGAGCAGTTGGTGATCGTGGCCGAGCGCGGTCCGGGCGCCGGTAAGGCGGATCCGCTGCCGATCGCCGACGCGGTCCGTGCCTCGGTCTCCCAGCGTCACGGCGTGACGGTGCGGGACCTGCTTCTGGTACCGGCGGGTTCCATCCCGCGTACATCCAGCGGCAAGATCGCCCGGCGGGCCTGCAAGACCGCCTATGTCGAGGGCACCCTGCGGGGCGGTTACACCCAGCAGGCGTTTCCGGACGCGCCCGAGGAATAGGCCGGCAACGAGTCGGGTCGCGGCCCCGAGTGAGCGAAGCGCCCATCCACCACAGCGATGCAAGGCTGCTGCCGGGCACCGCGTAAAGACAGGTAGCTTGAGGACTGATGGCTGAGAACGAGGGCATGTCGCCGGAGACGACCGAGAACCTTTCCACCGAGGAAGGTCGCGCCGCCGGAGCCGGCGACGCGTCCTCGGCGGGCGTTACCACGCCGGGCACCGAGCTCACGGTTGCCGAGCTGCGGGAATGGTTGCGGCGCTGGGTCGCCGAGGCCACCGGGCAGCCGGTCGACAAGATCACCGTGGACCGTCCGATGGAAGAGTTCGGGCTGGCTTCCCGGGACGCGCTCGCGCTGGGTGGTGAGATCGAGGAACTCACCGGCGTGGTGCTGAACGCGACCGTGGTGTACCAGCACCCGACCATCGCCTCGCTGGCCGATGTCATCGTCAACGGTCCGCCGGAGATCACCGCGGAGGCCACCGACGACCAGTTCTACACCGCCGGGTACGCACCGGGAGACGCGCACGATATCGCCATCGTGGGCCTGTCGACCCGGCTGCCCGGCGCGGGCGACACCCCGGAATCGACCTGGGAATTCCTGATCAACGGTGGTGACGCCATCCGCGACCTGCCCGAGGGGCGGTGGGCGGAATTCCTGAGCGAACCGCAGTTGGCGCAGGCCGTGGCCGAGGGCAATACTCGCGGCGGCTATCTGGACCAGGACGTCGTCACCGGATTCGACGCCGAGTTCTTCGCCATGTCGCCGGTGGAGGTCGAGCGGATCGACCCGCAGCAGCGGCTCATCATGGAACTCACCTGGGAGGCGCTCGAGCATGCCCGGATCCCGGCCAGTGACCTGCGCGGTGAGTCGGTCGGTGTGTATATCGGTACATCCACCACCGACTTCCAGTTGGTCGCCGCGATGAGTCTGGGTGAGACCGATCCGAACGTCCCCGCTTCGGCGGAGGGCTACAAGATCACCGGCAGTGCCAGCAGCATCATCGCCAACCGGGTTTCCTACTTCTACGATTTCCGCGGTCCCTCGGTCGCGGTGGATACCGCCTGCTCCTCGACCCTGGTCGCGGTACATCAGGCCGTCCAGGCGCTGCGCGCCGGTGACGCCGACGTCGCGCTGGCCGGCGGGGTGAACATGCTGCTCATGCCGATGACCACGCTCGGTTTCGACAAGATCGGCGCGGTGGCGAAGGACGGTCGGATCAAGGCGTTCTCCGCCGACGCGGACGGGATGGTCCGCTCCGAGGGCGCCGGGCTGGTAGTGCTCAAACGGCTCGCCGACGCCGAACGCGACGGCGACAACATCCTCGCGGTGGTCAAGGGTTCCGCGGTGAACAGCGACGGCCGGTCCAACGGGCTTCTCGCGCCGAATCCCGACGCCCAGGCCGACGTCCTGCGCCGCGCCTACCGTGATGCCGGTATCGTGCCCTCCACCGTCGACTACATCGAGGCCCACGGCACCGGCACCCTGGTCGGTGATCCGCTCGAGGCCCAGGCGCTGGGCCAGGTGGTCGGTGCCGGTCGCGCCGCCGACGCGCCCGTGCTGCTGGGTTCGGCGAAAACCAATTTCGGGCATCTGGAATCCGGCGCGGGCGCGGCGAGCCTGGCGAAGGTGCTCCTGGCGTTCCAGCACGATGTGCTGCCCGCCACCATCAACTACGCGGGCCCGAACCCCTACATCCCGTTCGAACAGGCCCGGCTGAAGGTCGTCGACGAGCCGACGCCGTTCCCGCGCTACAGCGGTACCGCCACGGTCGGTATCTCCGGCTTCGGCTTCGGCGGAACCAACGCGCACGTGGTGGTGCAGGAGTACGTGCCCGCCGCGCCGGTGGGGGTCTCCGAGCCCTTCGTACCGGACGCGGACAGCGGCACACTGGACGTGGCGAGCACCGATGTGGTCGCCGAGGCCGCGGCGGTCGCCGCCGACGCCGCTCCCGAGCCCGAGTGGTCGGCCGACCGCGCCGAGCCGCTGCCGGTGATCCTGGCCGTATCCGCCTATCTGCCCTCGCGCCGCCGCCAGGCCGCCACCGACCTGGCCGACTGGCTGGAAACCGAAGCGGGACAGCGGACTCCGCTCGTGGATGTGGCCCGGTCGCTGGCCCGGCGCAGCCACTGGCGCTCCCGCGGTGTGGTGCTGGCCAAGGACCACGCCGAGGCCGTGGCCGGACTGCGGGCGATCGCCGCCGGTAAACCGGGCCCGGGCGTTTTCACCGCCGATGCCCCGGCCGCCCAGGGTCCCATGTGGGTGATGGCCGGGTTCGGCGCCCAGCACCGGAAGATGGGCAAACAGCTCTACCAGGAGAACGCGATCTTCCGGCGCACCGTCGACGAGGTCGACGAACTCGTGCAGGACGAGGCCGGGTACTCGGTGCGCGAGATGATCCTCGACGACGGCCAGGACTACGACGTGGGCACCTCCCAGGTCGGCATCTTCACCATCCAGCTCGGTCTGGCCGCGCTGCTGCGGGCACACGGCGCGGAACCCGCCGCCGTGGTCGGGCACTCGATGGGCGAGGTGGCCGGCGCCTACATCTGCGGCGGGCTGCCGCTGGAGGACGCGGTGCGCGTCATCTGCGCGCGGTCGCGGTTGATGGGCGAGGGCGAGCAGATGCTCTCCGACGCCGACGTGCGCAATATGGCACTGGTCGAGATGAGTGCCGACGAGGTCGCCGCGCTGCTGCCGGAATTCCCCGATGTCGAGGTCGCGGTGTACGCCGCGCCGACCAATACGGTGATCGGTGGTCCGGTCGACCAGGTCTCGGCGATCGTCGGCCGGGTGGAGGAAGCCGGTAAGTTCGCCCGCGTCCTGCAGACCAAGGGTGCCGGGCACACCTCCCAGATGGACCCGTTGCTGGGCGAACTGGCCGCCGAACTGGCCGGGATCGAACCCACGAGGCCGAAGGTCGGCCTGTACTCCACGGTCGACAAGGAGCAGTACTACACGCCCGGCCACGATCCGGTGCACACCGAGGACTACTGGGTGAAGAACATGCGGCACAGCGTGTACTTCACCAACGCGGTGCGACTCGCGGTCGATTCCGGGATCACCACGTTCCTGGAGCTGGCGCCGAACTCGGTGGCACTGATGCAGGTGCTGGGCACCACCTTCGCCGCCGGGCTTCCCGACGCGCAGCTGATTCCCACGCTCAAGCGCAAGGAAGACGAATCGGCCGGTGTCATCGCCGCGCTGGCGCAGCTGTACGTACACGGCCATGCCGTGGACCTGGGCTCACTGGTACCGGCCGGACCGTACGCCGATATCCCGCGTACCGCGTTCGTGCGAAAACCGTACTGGCCCAAGATGAGCGGTTTCTCGGCCGGTGGGAACGCCCGAGTGCCGGGCGCGTCGGTCGCGCTGCCGGACGGCCGGCACGTCTGGGAGGTCCGGGCCGCATCGGTCGACGATCTGCCCACGCTGGTGCGTTCGGCCGCGACGCAGGTACTCGCGGACGTGAACCTGGGCGCCAGTATCGCGCACGCGCCGCTGCCCGCCACGGGCACGCTCGTCACGACGTTGACCCCGCATCCCGGTGGCGCGTCCATCCAGGTGCACGCCCGCGACGGTGCGCAGTTCCGGCTGCTGTTCGACGCGGTGGTCACCTCGGGTGCCGCGCTGCCGGCGCCCGCCGAACCGGCAGCGCGCCCGGCCGCGCCCGCGCTCACCGAACCCGAGGTCGTCGAGGTCGTCGACACCGCCGGTTTCGGCGACCGCTGGAACCCGGACAGCGGCCAGACGGTCGAGGAGCGGCTGGCGCTGATCGTCGCCGAATCCATGGGTTACGCGGTCGAGGATCTGCCGATGGAGATCCCGCTCATGGAACTCGGGCTGGACTCCCTGATGGCCATGCGGATCAAGAACCGCGTCGAATACGAATTCGATATCCCGCAGCTGCAGGTCTCCGCGGTTCGGGACGCCAGCCTGCACGAGGTCGGCAAGGTGCTCCGCTACGCGATCGAGCACCGCGACGAGGTCCAGGCGATGGCCGACCAGCAGGCCGGCGGGGAAGCGGGCGCGCTGAGCGTGGACGACGACTTCGTGAACGCCGCCAAGGCCGCGATGCAAGCCGGGGAGGACCCGGTCGCCGTGCTGAACCAGGGGATGGGCGCCGCGGCGGAAGCGCCGACAGCGAGCGAACCGGCGCCGGCCGCCCCGGCGTCTCCCGCCGCGCCGAAGGCCGAACCGGCCGCGGGTGCCGCGCTGTTCGGGGGCGGGGCCGCAGGGTCGGACCAGGACAACGTTCCGCCACGTGACGCTGCCGAACGCCTCACCTACGCGGCCTGGGCCACCATCACCGGCGAATCGGCCGGGGGAATCTTCAACACCCTGCCGATCCTGGACGAGGACACCGCCGAGAAACTCGCCGCCCGGCTCACCGAGCGGGTGGGCGCGGAGGTCACCCTCGACGATGTGCTGGATTCGGAGACCATCGAACAGCTCGCCGATGTGGTTCGCACCCTGCAGGACAGCGGTGCCGATGTCGACGGCTTCGTCCGCCCCATCCGGGCGCGAGGCGAGAATTCCGATGCGGTCCCGGTGTTCGTCTTCCATCCCGCCGGCGGGAACACCCTGGTGTACGAGCCCTTGCTGAAGCGGCTGCCCGAGGGGACGCCGATGTACGGCTTCGAGCGGGTCGACGGTGCGATCGAGGAACGGGCCCGGGAGTACGTACCCGAACTTCGCAAGCTGCAGGGTCAGGGGCCCTATGTTCTCTATGGCTGGTCGCTGGGCGCGGTCCTGGCGATGGCGGTGGCGCAGATCCTGCGTGCCGAGGGCGCCGATGTGCGCCTGGTGGGCCTGATCGACCTCGCCATCCCCGCCGAGCCGGAGGACAACAGCCCGCGGGAGCGACTGGAGCGCATGCGGCGTTACCAGGCGTTCGCCAAGAAGACCTTCAATATCGCCGGTGAGCTCGACGACGACCAGCTCCGGGAACTGGCCGACTCCTCCGAGGAGGAGCAGTTCAAGATGATCACCGACCTGATCAAGATGACCGGGGCCAAGATCCCGGGTGGAGTGCTCGAACACCAGAAGACCTCGTGGATCGAGAACCGCGCGCTGCAGCGAGTCCAGCCCACGCACTACGAGGGCGATGTGGTGCTCTATCTGGCCGACCGCTACCACGACGGCGCGATCGAGCTCGAACCCCGCTACGCCGAGCGCCGCCCCAACGGCGGCTGGGACGAGTACCTGCCCAACCTGGAGATCGTGCACATCCCCGGCGACCACCTCCAGATCATCGATGAACCGAGGATCGGCCGAATTGGTACGGACCTGACCGCTAAACTCGACCGGATCACCTCGAGCGCGGCCGGGAAAGGGAGCCAGTGAGCACGACTGCCGAGAAACTCGCCGATCTGCGTAAGCGGCTGGAGCTGGCGCAGGAACCGGCGGGGGAAGCCGCTGTCGCGAAGCGGGCGCGCAAGGGGATCCCCAGCGCTCGTGACCGGATCAAGATGCTGCTCGATCCGGGTTCGTTCGTGGAGATCGGCGCTCTGGTCCGGCGCCCGGGTGATCCGGACGCGCTCTACGGCGACGGTGTGGTCACCGGCCACGGCCTGGTCGACGGCCGCCCGGTCGCGGTGTTCTCGCACGATCAGACCGTGTACGGCGGTTCGGTCGGCGAGATGTTCGGCCGCAAGGTGGCCGCGGTGATGGAGTACGCGGCCAAGGTGGGTTGCCCGCTGGTCGGTATCAACGACTCCGGCGGTGCCCGGGTGCAGGAGGCGGTGTCCTCGCTGGCCTGGTACGCCGAGCTGGCGACCCGGCAGGAGCTGCTGTCGGGAATGGTGCCGACCATTTCGCTGATCCTCGGCAAGTGTGCCGGTGGCGCGGTGTACTCGCCGATCAACACCGATGTCGTGGTCGCCACCGAGGCGGCGTACATGTTCGTCACCGGTCCCAAGGTGATCCGTGAGGTCACCGGTGAGGACGTGAGCCTGGAAGAGCTGGGCGGGGCGCACAGCCAGGCCCAGTACGGCAATATCCATCATGTCGCCAAGGACGAGCAGGCGGCTTTCGAATGGGTTCGGGAATACCTGTCGTACATGCCGACCAGCTGCCAGGAGAAACCGCCGATCGTGAACCCCGGCCTCGAACCGGAGATCACCGATTCGGACCGGGAACTGAACTCGCTCGTGCCGGATTCGGATAATTCCGGCTACGACATGCACGAAGTGCTGCTGCGTATCTTCGACGACGGCCACTTCCACGAATACGGTGCCGAAGCCGGTCGCAATATCATCACCGGGTTCGCTCGGGTGGACGGCCGCAGTGTGGGCGTGGTGGCCAATCAGCCGATGGTTTACGCGGGCGCCCTCGACGCCCGGGCCTCGGACAAGGCCTCGCATTTCGTCCGGCTCTGCGACGCCTACGAGATCCCGCTGGTGTTCGTGGTCGACACCCCCGGCTTCCTGCCCGGCGTGGAACAGGAGAAGGTCGGCGTGATCAAACGCGGCGGCCGGTTCCTGTTCGCCTTCGTGGAGGCGACCGTGCCGAAGGTGACCGTGGTGGTCCGCAAGTCCTACGGCGGCGGCTACGCGGTGATGGGTTCCAAGCAGCTGGGCGCGGATATCAACCTGGCCTGGCCCACCGCCCGGATCGCGGTGATGGGCGCGGAGAGCGCGGTCAGCCTCATCGGGGCGGCGCAGATCGCGGCCGCGCCCGAGGAGCAGAAGGCGGCCGTACGCCGGCAGATGATCGACTTCTACAACGCCACCATGGCCACGCCGTGGGTGGCGGCCGAACGCGGATTCATCGACGCGGTGATCGAACCGGCGCAGACCCGGCTGGAACTACGGCGGGCGCTCCATCTGCTGCGGGACAAGACCGTGATCCGCAACCCGCGCAAACATCACCTGCTGCCGCTGTAGCCGCTCAGTGGTTCGGGTTGTCCCGGTGGAACAACCCGAACCGTCACGTACCGGTCCTGATCAGCCGGTGATCGCCGCGGATTCGATGACCACGTTCTCCACCGGGACGTCCTGGTGCATGCCCTGCGACGAGGTGGACACGCCGGCGATCTTGTCGACCACGTCGGTGCCGTCGGTGACCTCGCCGAAGACGGCGTAGCCCCAGCCCTGGCCCGCCGGCTGGGTGTGGTTGAGGAATTCGTTGTCGGCGACGTTGATGAAGAACTGCGCGGTCGCCGAGTGCGGATCGTTGGTACGCGCCATGGCGACCGTGTACTTGTTGTTCTTCAGGCCGTTGGCCGCCTCGTTCTGGATGGGCGCCTGCGTGGGCTTCTGCTGCATCTGGCCGTCGAAACCACCGCCCTGGATCATGAAGCCCGGGATAACGCGATGGAAGATCGTGCCGTCGTAATGTCCCGACTTGACGTATTCGACGAAGTTACGGACGGTGGCCGGCGCCTTCGCCTCGTCCAGCTGGAGGCCGATGGTTCCGTAGTTCGTCTCGAGATTCACCTTGGTCATGCCCCTACCTTTCCATTACCGCCGCTGGACCCCGCGCTTAAGGGGGTGTTTCCCGGCAGATTGTGCCAGCCGCCCGTCTTTACCCCATTCGGGTGGTTTGTATGCCCCGGATGCCGGGTGTGTTTTCCTTCGGATCGGGTACGCGCCGGGGCACCGCCGGGCCCCGCGCGCCGCGCCCAAGTAGCATGCCAGCGTGCCAGAAGTCGCCACCGCAGTACTGACGAAGACGCCACCGGAGCCGGAGCCGAAGGTCGCGCCGCAGGATTTCCGGATCGCGCGTGTCGTCGCGATCATCACCGGTGTGCTGGGGGCGCTGTTCGCGATCGCCACACCCTTTCTGCCGGTCACCCAGACCACGGCGACGCTGAGCTGGCCGCAGCACGACAGCCTGGCCAATGTGCAGGCGCCGCTGATGTCGCAGGTGCCGATCGACCTCACCGCGACCATCCCGTGCGCGGCGGTGAACCAGCTGCCCCCGCAGGGCGGCATGCTGCTGGCCACCGCACCCCCGCAGGGCGACCGCGCGGCGCTGGAGGCATTGTTCGTCCGGGTTTCGGAGGCCTCGGTGGACGTGGTGGACCGCAATGCGGTCGTGGCGAGCGCCGATCGGGCGGCGATGGCGAACTGCTCGGCCATCACCATCCGCTCCGACATCGAAGCCACCAGCGCGGCCTTCGTCGGGCTCACCATGGAGAACGGCGAACCCAACGCGGGCCGGCTGGTCGGTGATCTGCGTCCGCAGCTGGTCGGTGTGTTCACCGATATGACCGGCGGTATCCCGGCCGGACTGAACCTGGAATCCACGATCGACACCCGGTTCAGCTCCAGCCCCACCTGGATCAAACTCGTCGCGATGGTCGCCGCCGTGCTGTGCACGGTGCTGTCGCTGGTGGCGCTGGCGCGACTGGACACCAGTGACGGGCGCGGCCACCGGCGTTTTCTGCCGGCACACTGGCTCCAGCCCACCCTCGCCGACAGCGGTGTCATCGGCACGCTGCTGATCTGGCACTTCCTCGGCGCCAACACCTCCGACGACGGGTACATCCTGAGCATGGTCCGGGTGGCGCCGGACGCGGGCTATACGGCCAACTACTTCCGCTGGTACGGCGTACCCGAGGCGCCGTTCGGCTGGTACTACTACGTGATCCAGCTGTTCGCCGAGGTCTCCACGGCCAGCCCCTGGGTCCGCCTGCCCGCGCTGGCGTGCGGGATCCTGTGCTGGATGCTGATCAGTCGCGAGGTGGTGCCGCGACTGGGCAACGGCCTGCGCGGCGCCCGCGGGCGCGCCTGGTTCGGCAGTGTTCCGCTGTGGACCGGCGGGCTGGTCTTCCTGGCGTTCTGGCTGCCCTACGACAACGGTCTGCGGTCGGAGCCGATCGTCGCCCTCGGCGCACTGCTCACCTGGGTTTCCATCGAGCGCGCCATCGCGACCGCGCGGTTGCTGCCGGCCGCGGTGGCGGTGGTGGTCGCGGCGTTCACGCTCGCCGCCGCGCCGACCGGCCTGATGTGTGTGGCCGCGCTGCTGGCCGGTATCCGGCCCCTCACCCGCATCGTCGTACGACGGCACCGGGAACACGGCACGGTCGCGCTGCTGGCGCCGCTGGCCGCCGCCGGGTTCCTGGTGCTCACCGTGGTCTACGGCGACCAGACCTTCGCCGGTATCCAGGAGGCGAACCGGGTCCGGCAGCTGGCCGGGCCCAACCTCGCCTGGTACGAGGACTACCTGCGGTATTACTACCTGTTCGTCGAGACCGTCGATGGGTCGTTGTCGCGCCGCTTCGCCTTCCTGGTCATGCTGCTGTGCCTGTTCACCACCATGCTGGTGCTGCTGCGCCGGCGCCGGGTGCCGGGTATCGCCGCCGCACCGACCTGGCGGTTGATGGGTGTGGTGTTCGGCACGATCTTCTTCATGATGTTCAACCCGACCAAGTGGACCCACCATTTCGGCGCCTATGCCGGAATCGCGGGATCGCTGGCCGCGGTGACCGCCGTCGCGGTATCGGCCTCGGCGCTGCGGGCGCACAAGAACCGGGCGATCTTCCTGGCCGGTTTGCTCTTCACGCTTGCAGTGGCGTTCTCCGGTATCAACGGCTACTGGTACGTGTCCAGTTACGGGGTGCCCTGGTTCGACAAGCGGGTGGTGCTGGCCGGTATCTCCTCCAACACTGTGCTGCTGGTGCTGTTCGCCGCGGCTCTGCTGCTCGCCGGCTGGCACACGCTGCGTGAGGGTTACGCCAAACCGCCGAACTCCACGCGCACCGCCCGGGGCCGCCGGATCCGCAAGTTCGCGGCGATCCCACTCACGCTGGTGGCCGCGGCGATGGTGCTGTTCGAGGTGCTCTCCCTGGCCAAGGGCGCCTACTCGCAGTACCCGGGGTATTCGCTGGCCCGCGGCAATATCGACGCGCTGAGCGGGCAGAGTTGCGGTCTGGCCAACGATGTCCTGGTCGAATCGAACGCGAACGCCGGACGGCTGAACCCGATCATCGATCCGGCGAACCCGCCCACCAACCCGGACGATCCGCTGGCCGGGGTCGACCCGGTCGGTTTCGATCCCAACGGCGTCCCCGATGATCTGTCCGCCGACGCGGTCGAGGTGAAACCCGGTACCGGCAACACCTCCAGTCAATCCGTGGGCGCCGCGTTCGCCGAGGGTCAGAACGCCGGTACCGGCGGCGGTCAGGGCGCCCAGGGGGTCAACGGCAGTACGGTGGCCCTGCCCTTCGGCCTGGACCCGGCCACCACCCCCATCCTGGGCAGCTACCAGGAGGGTGTGCAGCAGCCCGCGTTCGTCTCGTCGAGCTGGTACGAACTGCCCGAACGCTCGCCCGACCATCCGCTGGTGGTGATCACCGCGGCCGGTCGCATCCTGTCCTACGACGACACCGGCGCCATGCAGTACGGCCAGTCGCTGACCGTCGATTACGGCAAACGGCAGCCGGACGGTTCGGTCACCCGGCTCGGTACCTACCTGCCCCGCGATATCGGCCCCTTCCCGTCCTGGCGCAACCTGCGGGTGCCGCTGGACGAGATCGCCCCCGAGGCCGACGCGGTCCGGGTCGTCGCCAACGACCCGATCCTCATCGGCGACCAGTGGCTGGCGTTCACCCCGCCGCGGGTACCGAAACTGGAATCGGCCAACGACTACCTCGGTTCGCAGCAACCGATCCTGCTCGACTGGGCGGTCGGCCTGCAGTTCCCGTGCCAGCGCCCGTTCCGGCACGTGAACGGGGTCGCCGAGGTACCCGAGTTCCGCATCCTGCCGGACCGCCCGCTCGCGGTGAGCTCCACCAACACCTGGCAGGCCCAGGAGTTCGGCGGTCCACTCGGGTTCTCCCAGATGCTGGCGAAGTCGACCACGATCCCGACCTATCTGAACCACGACTGGGGCCGGGACTGGGGCACGCTGGAACGCTACGACCAGTACTACGACGCGGTACCGGCGGAACTGGCGACGGGTACCGAGACCCGCAACGGGTTGTGGGATCCGGGCAAACTGCGGGTTTTCTGATCTGAACGACCACGGCGACCGGCATCGGAGTGCACAATTCCGGTGTCGGTCGCCGCGTTTTGTCCGGGAGGTCCAGGGCGTTCTCTCGAGCGCTCCGGGAGGTCGGCTGCGCAGCCTTCGGTGGCCGACGGCTCCGATCGTCCGATCCGTGTGAACGGTCCTCTCCGGAAGCCCTGCACTAGGCTGACCGACGCCCAGTAGGTGGATCGGGAGCCGGAGGTAAGTACGCCGATGACGACGAGTCGCGGCGCGCGGTTGGTGCGTCAGGTCGGGGCCGGAGTCGGCGAAGCGGTGCTCGCGACGGTGGTCGCGGTGGTGGTGGTCGCCGTCGGGCTGGTCGCGTTCTCCCTGGTGCAGTGGCCCGCGTTCAACTCCTCCAATGTCGTGCGGGCACTGACCACTGTCGGTCAGGTGGGGGCCGCGGCGCTCATCGCGGGGTCCATCGCCCTGCTGCGACTGCGGCGTTCGCGATGGCTCGCGAAACTGCTGTCCTGGACCGGTATCTCGGCGTTCGTCACGGTCACTCTCGGGATGCCACTGGCGGCCACCAAGCTCTACCTGTTCGGTATCTCGGTGGACCAGGAGTTCCGGACCGAATACCTGACCCGGCTCACCGACAGCGCCGCGTTGCGCGATATGACCTACGCCGATCTGCCGCCGTTCTATCCGGCCGGCTGGTTCTGGGTCGGCGGCCGGGTGGCGAATGTGCTCGGGATGGACGGCTGGGAAGTGTTCAAGCCGTATGCGATCGGGTCGATCGCGGTGGCCGCGGTGGTGTCGCTGGTGTTGTGGACCCAGCTGATCCGCGCGGATTGGGCGGTGGGGGTCACCAGCGCGGTGACGGCGGTGGCCGTCACCTATGCCGCGCCGGAGGCCTACGGTGCGGTGATCGCGATTCTGCTGCCGCCGGTGCTGGTGATGGCCTGGGGCGCGCTGTACCGGCCCGCCGAACTGACCGGTGCCGGGACGAAGACCGGGGACGGAGGCGAGCCGGAAAGCGGCGGCCGCACCGCGGGTGGCTGGGGCGCGGTCTTGGGCACCGGGTTGTTCCTGGGGCTCGCGGCCGCCTGCTACACGCTCTATTTCGCGTTCGCCGTATTCACGGTCGTACTCATGGCGGTGGTTGCCGCTGGACTCGGTGTGCGGGCGCGTTACACCGCTCGGACACCGCGCCGGATCGCGGCACACACCGGGGAATCGCATGCGCCGGTGGGTAGCGCCGGCCGGGCGATCGGCGCCCCGCTGTTGCGGCTGATCGTGATGGGTGTGATCGCCGCAGTGATCGCGCTACCGGTGTTCCTGCCGTTCCTGCTCCGGATGTTGGATCGGCCGAAACTGCAGTCCGGCGGCGCGTTTCACTATCTGCCCGAGGCCGGGTCCGAACTGGCGTTTCCCATGGCGCATTTCTCGCTGCTCGGCGCGCTGTGCCTGATCGGAACCAGCTGGCTGGTGATGCGCGCGAGTTCTTCGCGCCGCGCCCAGTCGCTCGGTCTCGGCGTGGTCGCGGTGTACCTGTGGTCGCTGCTGTCGATGCTGGCCACCGCGGCCGGGTCCACGCTGCTGTCGTTCCGGCTGGAACCGGTGCTGCTGGTCCTGCTGGCGGCCGCGGGCGGATTCGGTTTCGTGGAGGGGGCGCGGGCGGTGCACCAGGCGCTCAACGAACCGGCACGGTTCCGCTGGGTGGCCATCGTGCTGGCAACGGTGGGCGCGCTCGCCTACTGCCAGGACATTCCCCATGTCCTGGCCCCCGAGATCACCACCGCCTACACCGATACCGACGGGGACGGCCGGCGGGCCGACCAACGCGACCCGTCGGCGGTCCGGCACTACCACAATATCGACGACGCGCTGCGAGCGCAGACCGGCCGCGAGCCCTCGGAAACGGTGCTGCTCACCGGGGACACCACCTTCCTCGCCTACTACCCGTACTTCGGCTTCCAAGGCATGACCTCGCACTACGCCAATCCACTGGCCGATTACGCGGATCGGTCCGCGGCGATCGAGCAGTGGAGCGAAAAGGACACACCGGACGAACTTCTCGACGCGCTGGCCGCGGCGCCGTGGCGCGCACCCGATGCGTTCCTGTTCCGTCGCAGTGGCGACGAGTACACCCTGCGACTGGCCGCCGATGTGTACCCGAACGACCCGAACGTCCGTCGCTACACCGTCGCGTTCCCCGCGAAATTGTTCGACGACCCGCGTTTCACCGTGACCGATATCGGCCCGTTCACCCTGGTCGTCGTGAACCGCTGAGCGAAACCGCCCGCCGCGGGCCACCCGGTTGCCGCCGCGTCCGGCCGAGCGTACTTCCGCCGCCGAGCCGGCCGCGCGCGGTCTGCGGGTGAGCTCCGCTCAGCAGCGCCTATTAGAGTCGAGCCCCGTGCGACCGGACCGATCTCCTCGAGCGTTGAACCGTATCCGCCTGCTGGCTCTGGTATCCGGGCTACTCGGGTTCGTGCTGGCCGTGGCGGCGCCGCTGCTGCCGGTGCGCCAGGACCGAGCCGCCCTGGACTGGCCGCAGGCCGGCGCCGCGAGCGTGGAGGCGCCGCTGGTGAGTTATCAGCCGCTGCGGCTGGACCTCACCGTGCCGTGTCCGGCGCTGAACACCGCCGAGGGCACGGTGGTGGAAACGGTGCCCGACGGTTCGGGCCAGTCGTCGGCGCGCGGGCTACGGGTCACGGTGACCGGCGACACCCTGTCGGTGGTGCTGCGCGATGTGCCACTGCTGTCCGCCGAGCGCGCCGAACTGGGCGGCTGCCAGGCCCTGACCGTCACCTCGTCGGCCGCCGTGACCACCGCGGAACTGACCGGTACCACCCGGTCCGGCGGAACACCGTTCCGCGCTCGGGTGGACCGGGATATCCGTCCGCAGCTGGTCGGAGTGTTCACCGACCTGCCGCAGGGGCAGCTCGGTGGTATCCGGTTGCACGCCGATATCGACTCGCGTTTCACCTCGTCCCCGACGCCGCTCAAGCTGGCCGCGATCGTCGGCGCGGTGGTGTTCACGGTGCTCGCCCTGATCGCGTTGCATCTACTCGACACCACCGACGGCCGCCGCGCCCGCCGTTTCCTGCCCGCGCACTGGTGGCGTTTCCGGCTCGCCGACGGCGCGGTGCTCGGTGTACTCGTCGGCTGGCACATCATCGGGGCCAACACCTCCGACGACGGCTACATCCTGAACATGGCCCGCGTTTCGGACAAAGCCGGCTATCTGGCGAACTACTACCGCTGGTTCGGCGTGCCGGAAGCGCCGTTCGGCTGGTCCTACGAAGTGCTGGCCTGGATGACGCGGGTCTCGGAGTCGAGCCCGTGGATGCGGCTGCCCACGCTGCTGGCCGGGATCGTGTGCTGGCTGGTGATCAGCCGGGAGGTGCTGCCCCGGCTGGGTGCGCGGGTACGGGGCGATCAGATCGCCCTGTGGACCGCGGGCCTGGTATTCCTGGCGTTCTGGCTGCCCTACGACAACGGTCTGCGCCCGGAACCGCTGATCGCGGCCGGTGCGCTGCTCACCTGGTGTTCGATCGAACGCGCGATCGCCACCGCGCGGCTGCTGCCCGCTGCGATCGCGGTACTCATCGCGGCCTTCTCGCTGGCCGCCGGACCCACCGGGCTCATCTGCATCGCCGCGCTGATCGCCGGTTCCCGGCCGGTACTCCAGATCATCATCGCGCGTGCCCGGGGCGGCGCTTCCCGGGCGCGGGCGCTGTGGCGGTACGCGAGCCTGATCCTGCCGGGTCTGGCCGCCGGAACCCTGGTGCTGGTGGTGATCTTCGCCGACCAGACCTTGTCCACGGTGCTGGAGGCCACCCGCGTCCGTACCGCGGTCGGACCGAATGTGGCCTGGTTCGACGAACGCACCCGCTGGGATTCGCTGCTCATGCTCTCCCCGGACGGTTCGCTGGCGCGGCGGTTCGGAGTCCTGCTCATGCTGCTCTGCCTGCTGGTGTGCGTCCTGCAGGTGCTGCGCAAGGGCCGGATCCCCGGAACCTCGCGCGGCCCGTCGGCGCGGATCCTGGGCATTGTGTTCGCCTCGCTGCTGCTGATGATGTTCACACCCACCAAATGGACCCATCACTTCGGCGTCTACGCGGGCCTGGCGGGTTCGCTGGCGGCGCTGGCCGCTGTCGCGGTGGGCACCAACGGTATCCGGGCCCCGCGCAATCGCGCCCTGTTCGCCGCCGCCGTGCTGTTCCTGCTGGCGATCACGTTCACCGGCTCCAACGGCTGGTGGTACGTGTCCAGTTACGGTGTGCCGTGGTGGGACAAGGCACCGCTGATCGCCGGTAAGGGCCTGTCCACCCTGTTCCTCGGCCTCGCCGTGCTCGCGCTGCTCACCGCGTTGTGGTTGCACTACCGGACGCCGTACCTCCCCGAACCCGCGACGCCGAAGGCGGCGCGGTATTACACAGCGCCGCTCACGGTGGCCGCGGCATTACTGGTGCTCTTCGAGATCGCATCGCTGACCAAGGCGGCCGTGGGGCAGTACCCGGCCTACTCCGTCGCCAAATCGAATGTCCGTGCGCTGGCCGGCGACCCGTGCGGCCTGGCCGACGATGTGCTGGTGGAGACGAATACCGCCGATTCCCTGCTGCTCCCGTACGAGGGCGACCCCGCCGACGGCCTGATCTCCACCGACCCCGAGGCGCGGACCGTCGGATTCACCCCGGACGGGGTGGCCGAGGATCTGACTGCCGACGCCGAGGAAACCACCTCCGGCGGTGCGAATTCCGTCGAATCCGATACCGAGAACAAGACCACCGACACCACCGGCGCCGGGACCGGTGGCGGTACGTCCGTGCAGGCCGGTATCAACGGTTCCACGGTGGCGCTGCCGTTCGGTCTCGACCCGGCCCGCACCCCGGTGCTCGGCAGCTACAAGACCGGCGACCAGCAGCAGGCGAAGCTCACCACCGGCTGGTACCGCCTGGATCTCACCGACGAGATGCGGGCCGACCCGGCCTACCGGGTGCTCGCCCTGACCGCCGCGGGCCGGATCAGATCGGTGGACGCCGACGGCGTGCTCACCTACGGCCAGGACCTGACGGTGGAGTACGGGACACGCGGTGCCGACGGCACCATGACGGTGCTCGGATCGGTGACACCGCTGGATATCGGCCCCAATCCGTCCTGGCGCAATCTGCGTGTACCCCTGGACCAGCTGCCCCGGGAGGTGAACGCGGTCCGTCTGGTGGCCGTCGACAACGACATCACCGCACGGCAGTGGCTGGCGATCACGCCGCCGCGGCTGCCGCGGCTGGCCACGCTGGATTCCGTTGTGGGACACACCGACCCGGTGTTGCTGGACTGGCATGTCGGGCTGGCCTTCGGCTGCCAGCGGCCGTTCGACCACAGCCACGGCGTCGCGGAGGTGCCGCGCTGGCGGATCCTGCCCGACCGCGTCGGTTCCGACGCCTCCAACGCGTGGCAGGACCATATCGGCGGCGGCCCGCTCGGCTGGACCGAGCTACTGCTGGAAGCCGATTCGGTGGCGACCTATCTGTCCGACGACTGGGCCCGGGACTGGGGTTCGCTGGAGCGTTTCACCCCGTACCGGCCCGACGCCGTACCGGCCGAAACGACCGTCACCGAGGCGGATCGAGGCGGGATGAGCAGCGACGATCCGATCAAAGTGAGTTGAACGAGGTTGCGCTACATCGAGACTCGTCTATCAAGTGTTATGGCTCACATATCGGTTTATTTCCATGTGAGGGAATTGCCGAACGGATGACGAACGGCAGCACGGCCCGTAGGCTTGTTCGCATGACTTCGGCCTTCGACGATATGGAACTGCGCGATCTCGTCGGCTTGCTCACCGATGAGGAGCAAAAGGAACTACGACCGTCGGTACTGCGCGTCCTCGGGCGCCTGCCGTCCCAGGAGGTGCTGCGCCGCGAGCTGGGCCAGCGAATGACACGCGTGTAACAGCGGTAGCGGCCATCGCACGCGGTGGCCCGCCGGAAGTACCGAATACGACGAGGGCCGTCGCACACCGGATCGGTGCGCGACGGCCCTCGAACATCGTGAGACTGCTCACCGGCCCTGCCCGCTGAATGCGAGCAGGCCGAAGCGGGCAGAGCTAGACGGGGAGCCTGCGGAAGATCGACCGCGGGATATGGCGCAGGATCATCATCACGTACCGGAACGCGCCCGGTGCCCAGATGAGCTCCTTACCCTTCTCCGAGGCGTCCACCGCCAGCGCGGCGACCTCTTCCTTGTCGACCGTGAACGGCGCCTCTTTGGCGCCGGTGGCCTTCCAGTGCTCGATCGTGGTGGTGGTGCGCACCTGACCGGGCCGGATCACCAGCACCCGGGGGCCGTGCGGGCGCAGCGCCTCGCCGAGACCCAGATAGAAACCGTCCAGCCCGGCCTTGGTGGAGCCGTAGACGAAGTTGGAGCGGCGCACCCGCTCGCCGGCCGCCGAGGACATGGCGATGATCCGGCCGAAGCCCTGCGCCTTCATCTTCTCGCCGGTCAGCACGCCGACCGAGACCGCGGCGGTGTAGTTGATCTGCGCGATCTGCACCGCTTTGCGCTGGTCCTGCCACAATTCCTCGGCATTGCCGAGCAGCCCGAACGCGACGATCGCGACATCGACGTCCCCATCGGCGAAGGCCTGGTCGACGACCTTCGGATGGCTGTCGGTGTCGAGCGCGTCGAAATCGATCACATCGACCTGGCTCGCACCCGCGGCCTTGGTCTGCGCCACCGCGGTATCCCGCAGCGGATCACCCGGCAGGGTGGCCAGGATCACCCGGGCCGGTCCCTTCTTCAGGTACTCCGCGACGATCGCGAGGCCGATTTCCGAGGTCCCGCCGAACAGCAGAATGGACTGCGGATTGCCTACCGCGTTGATCACTGAAGCTCCAGCCTTCTCGCCATATCGGACATGAAAACGCCTGTGGGGTCGACGCTGCGGCGGACCTTGATCCACTCGTCGATCCGGGGATACATCTGATGGAAGTTCTCGGCGGTCGTGCGCGAGTCCTTACCGGTGTAGAGCCGTCCGCCGAACTCCAGTACGCGCCGGTCCAGTTCGGTGACGAAGTCGTTGAGACCGGGCGCGATCGGGAAGTCCAGGCAGACGTTCCAGCCCGGCATGGGGAAGCTCAGCGGCGCCTGGTTGCCCTCGCCGAAGTACTTGAACACGTTGAGGAACGAATAGTGCCCGCTCGCCTGGATGTCGATGAGGATCTGCTTGAACTCCTCGACCGCCTCCGGCGGCACCACGAACTGGTATTGCAGGAAGCCGCGCGACCCGTAGGCCCGGTTCCATTCGCCGAGCATATCGAGGGGGTGGTAGAAGGCCGTCAGGTTCTGCGGCTTCTGCCGGTAGGTGGCGCCCTTGCGGTACCAGATCTCGGTGGCGAGGGTGAACGTCTTGTTGTTGAGCAGACCGTTGGGGAACACATCGGGGAACGTCAAGAACGTCTTCCCGGTGAAGCCCAGCGGGTTCTTGCGCAGCTTCTTCGGCAGCTGGTCCAGCTTGGCCAGCGAACCCCGCGAGATCACCGCCCGGCCCAGTTTGGGCATCGGGCTGAGCGCGTCGAACCAGGCCGAGCTGTACTCGTAGTTGTCCTCGGAGCCGTCGCTGTGGAACGCGATGGTTTCGTCGAGGCCGGAGGTCACATCGCCGTCGGCGATGAAGTACGCGGTCTCGGTCGGCGTCATCTCGATGGTGGCGCGCAGGATGATGCCGGTGAGACCGCAGCCGCCGATGGTGGCCCAGAACAGCTTGGCGTTCTTCTTGGGGCCGATGGTCTGGACTTCGCCGTCCGCGGTGAGCAGCTGGATGGACCGCACATGGTTACCGAAGCTGCCCGCGCTGTGATGGTTCTTACCGTGGATATCGGAGCCGATGGCGCCGCCGACGGTGACCTGCCGGGTGCCCGGCAGTACGGGAACCCACAGACCGAACGGGAGCGCGGCCTTCATCAGCTGGTCGAGCGTGACACCGCCGTCGACATCCACCAGCCGGGTGTCCTGGTCGATGCGATGGATCCGGTTCAGAGCGGTCATATCGATGACCAGCCCGCCCGCGTTCTGGGCATTGTCGCCGTAGGAGCGGCCGAGCCCGCGGGCGATCACACCGCGCCGCAGATGCTCTGGTTTGCCGTCGTTGTCCTCGGCGACCACGGCGACCGCGCGGGCGATGAGTTCGGGGTCGCTCGTCGAGAGCACTTCGGCGGTGGTGGCCGCCGTACGGGCCCACCCGGTGAGCGTCCGGGTTCGCGTGGGTAGCGTGTACCCCGTACCGGCGCTATCTGGATCGCCGGCCGGCGGGGTCTCGGTACCGGACGCCTGAATCGAGGTCGGAGCTTTCGTG
>NZ_JBKOOL010000083.1:0-24723 GCF_046764065.1 Nocardia sp. NPDC002869 | reverse complement strand
GTCGTGAACGACCGACGTTTCCGAGACACAGGGACATCCTTCCGCAGGACCAATGATCCTGCTAACTCGGTGTCCACTACCCAGGGGGAGCCTCAGATATCAACGACCAGCCGTGGCGTGCGGAAATGCTGGGCCGGAAACTGCACAAGGCGCTGGGGTCCCGGGTGCATGTCAATGTCATCCCGCTGAACCCCACTCCCGGCAGCAAATGGGATGCCAGCCCCAAGCCGGTGGAACGGGAGTTCGTGCGCCGGGTCGAGGCGCAGGGTGTGCCGTGCACGGTCCGCGACACCCGGGGCCAGGAGATCGCCGCGGCCTGTGGCCAGCTGGCGGCGGAGGGCTGATTTCCGGTCGGCATGGGAGCCTTCGCTGTAGGGCGGCCGGGCAGGGGCTTCGTTGTGGCCCGTTCCCACCCGGCCTGACATGATGCCTGCATGAGCGCCCCCGACGAGCACGACGAGCTGCACCTCACCGCCGAAGAGTTCGCCGACGGTGCCGCGGCCGAACTCGGTGATATCGAGATCGTCGATGGCCGAGTCATACGGCTCATGGCCCAGAGTCCGCTGCACAGCAGAGTTATCCGACGTCTGGCCGGCCTGCTCGAAAGCGGACGCCGGGAAGGCGGTCCATGCATGGTCGTCGATTCCGATATCGCCGCGCGGTTCGCCGACTCGGATTCTCCGGCCGCGGATCGGCGGCTGAACATCCGGTATCCGGATATCTGGATTCGTGACTGTGAACCGTACGACGTCGATACGGTGCGCGATCACATATTGCTGATCGTCGAGGTCACCTCCGCATCCACCATCGATGTCGATATCACCGACAAACGCATCCAGTATGCGGCGGCAGGTATACCTCGCTACCTGATCATCCGGCTCGACCAGAAGGAAGACAGGATAGAGGAGATCGAGGAATACCGCCTGGACTGGTCCGGGCGACGGTACTTGGTGCACACCGTCCACCGCCGAGTGCTGCTGCTGGACGAGCCGGTCGAGGTGACGATCCCCTTCGATTCGCTGGAACAGCCCTGAGGGCCGGATCCGGACGGGGTGCAGTCGAACGTGGTGTGAGGGGAACGAATACATGGGTGAGCAGGTCGTCGCGATCGTCGGGGCGGGGATAGTCGGGCTGGCCATCGGACGGGAACTCGCCCGCCGCCGTCCGGCCGACCGGATCGTGGTGTTGGAGAAGGAGAATTGGGTCGCGGCGCATCAGACCGGCCACAACTCGGGAGTGGTGCACGCCGGGATCTACTACCAGCCGGGAAGCCTCAAGGCCGTCCTGTGCGCGCGGGGCCGATCGCTGCTGCGGGACTACTGTGCCGAACACGAACTGCCCTATGACGAATGCGGCAAACTCGTCATCGCGGTGGAAAACGACGAAATGCCCCGGCTCGAGGCGTTACAGGCACGGGCGGGGGATAACGCGGTCCCGGGGCTGCGCCGGGTGGATCGGGGGGAGATCCGCGAGATCGAACCGTCCGCCGAAGGAATCGCCGCGCTGTATTCGCCGCACACCGCCATCACCGATTTCCGTCGGGTGGCGGAGTCTTTCGCCGCGGAACTGGTGAAATCGGGTGGGGAGGTGCGGTTGTCGTGCGCCGTGAACCGAATCACCCGGACAGCAGGAGGGATCGAGCTGGTGACGGGCGAGGGGGCGCTGCGCGCGGACCGAACGGTGATCTGCGCGGGGTTGCACGCCGATACGGTGGCCGGGCTGGCGGGCGCCGACCCCGGCCCGCGGATCGTGCCGTTCCGGGGCGAATACATGAATGTGGTCGCCGAGAAGGCGGATATGGTGCGCGGGCTGGTGTATCCGGTACCGGATCCGCGGTACCCGTTTCTGGGGGTGCATTTCACGCGGCGGGTCTCCGGGACGGTGGAGGTCGGCCCCAACGCGGTACTCGCGTTCGCCCGGGAAGGCTATCGGCGCGGGGACTTCTCGATGCGCGACCTCGCGGAGACCGTGCGCTGGCCGGGGTTCCGCCGGATGGCGCGGCAGCACTGGCGCACCGGGATCGAGGAGATGTACGGCTCGCTGTCGGTGGCCGCGTATATGCGCGGGGCGCAGCGCTACATTCCGGCCATAGGTACCGCGGATGTGATGCGCGGTGGGTCCGGAGTCCGGGCCCAGGCCCTCGATACCGATGGCAGTCTCGTCGACGATTTCCGGATCGACCGGCTCGGGCCGGTCACGGCCGTGCGCAACGCTCCGTCACCCGCGGCGACCTCCTCGCTCGCGATCGCCGAATATATTGTTGACCTTATCGAGGGCAAGGGCACCACCACGCATTGACAACGACAGCACATGGGCTCCCCTCCGACTGCTCACTCTCCGTCGAGGAGATACCGCAGATAATGCTCGGGCCTGGCGAGGAATTCCCTGGTCAGGCTCACCGGTAGAGCCTCATCGAAACCGACGGCATTGATCGAGCCTTCCTCATCGATCTGGTAGATCGTGGCTCCCGGCAGGGCGAGCAGGATGGGGGAATGGGTTGCCACCACGAACTGAGACCCCTGCTGTACCAGTTCCGCCATACGTGCGAGGACGGTCATGCAGCCGCGAGGCGAGAGTGCCGCCTCGGGTTCGTCCATGAGGTACAGACCGCTCGGACCGAAGCGGTGGCGCAGCAGATCCACGAACGATTCGCCATGTGAACGGTGGTGTAGTGAACGGCCGCCCACTACGGCGATCTGCTCCGGTCCGAGTCGCTCGGTTTCGGTTGCGACGTTGTAGAACGATTCGGCACGTAGGAAGAAGCGGTTGCGTGGTTTGGTCGTTCCCCAGCGTAGTACGAGATGCTCGCCCAACTCCGATTCGGTGGATCGGGTAGCGAACCGGTAATTCTGACTGCCGCCCTCGGGATTGAGCCCTGCCGCCACTGCGATGGCCTCGAGTAAGGTGGACTTCCCGCTGCCGTTCTCTCCGACCAAGAAGGTCACCCCGGGCCCCAGCGGTAAAGTTCCTTCGCGCATCAGCCAGCACACGGTCGGGAGGTCGAATGGATAACCTCGCGTTCTCGTGTCGCTATCGAGCCGGATTGCATGTAGGTAGTGAGCCAACCTGCTATCGCAGACCATCAATCGAGCCTATCAGTGGCTTGTTCTCGCCTTGTCGGGATGTGGAGCAGCGCCAAGGGTGCCAGAGTTCGGAGAATACGCGGCATTGCAGCGGGAAAGGCTGCAATGCCGCGTATTTTCGATGTCCCGTCAGGCAGTTGGTGGGCGTCCGACCAGAGCCGTAACGCCGGTGTCGAGCGGAACGCAGGCTGCGTCGGGCCCGAAGTCACCGCTGTCCAGTGCGTGCTTGCATTCTTGGTATGAGTTGTACAAGCGGAGCACGTTGTCTTCCCAGCCGGTTCTGACCGGGGCCGAAACTGCCGAGGGCCGGTCGGAACTGGGCGATGAGACGTCGGCCATGGCAGCTACTTCTGTAGCCAGCGGGCCGAAAACGGATATGAATCCGCACAACACAGACGCAGCCGCAAATCTGCTGAACATGAATTCCCCTCCTAGAACGACACCCACTCCCCGTAGGTGCTGTGCCGAATCCTCCCCCGCCTTCTGATGCTTGTCAACGGGGTTCCGGCGAGGCGATGCGCAGTTGGGTGGGAACCCCACCGCGGGTCATCTGGGCCGGACAGCGCGCTGCAGCACATGTCTGAGCGCACAGGGCTGTATGGTGCCGAGGCCGGTGCCGTTGTGGTTCCGCCTCCGGCCTCGGGGAGAGGTGTCTGGCGTCCGGGCGTTCCGTTGCCATACCGGCAGGAAGCGCCGGCGCGTATCGGTACCCGATCGAACGTGGACGTCAGGGAAAGAGCTGGATCGGATTGATGATGTCGGCGGCCAGAGTGAGCATCATGTACGCGCCGCCGATGACCACCGCGACATAGGTGAGCGGTAGCAATTTCAGGTAATCGACGGGGGCTCCGGGCGCCTGTCCCTTCCAGCCGCGGACGGTGTTTCGCAGCTTCTCGTACAGGACTACTGCGATATGGCCGCCGTCGAGGGGAAGGAGCGGCAGAATGTTGAATGCGCCCAAAAAGAAATTCAGGCTGGCAAGCACCATGATGAAAATGTTCCAGTAACCGCGTTCGGCGGTCTCTCCGCCGATCTTGCTGGCACCGTAGATGCTAACTGGAGTTTCCGCGTCACGTTCGCCGCCGGTGACCGCTTCCCAGAGATCCGCGACCTTGGCCGGCATCTGAGCGAGTGATTGGACGGTGCGTATGAACATCTCGCCGGTGAAAGCGGCCGAGGCCGGAATCGCGGAAAGTACGCCGTACTGGGTGGGCTCTATGTAAAGTTGGCCCACACCGACTACGCCGACTTCTCGGCCGGGGCCGCCGTCTTTCGGGTAGCGCATGGCTCGTTCGGGTACGACCTGGATGTCCATCGACTGTCCGTCGCGATCGATGGTGTAGGTGAATGGACCGGTTTGCTCCTGGGTGAGGCTCTGGAACTCGTCCCAGGTGCTCACCTCCACGCCGTCGACTGCTGTGACCACATCACCGCGCCGGAGTCCGGCCCGCTGCGCCGGGCCGGGGCCGGTACAGGTATCCAAGGTGCCGTCGGGGTGTTGGGAGGCCACGCAGCTCATATTGCCGAGGCCGGTCGCCGGCTGGTTCAGGTTCGGCAGACCCCAGCCGACCGCCAGCACGACGATCAGGAGGAAGCCGAGCAGGAAATTCATCCCGATACCGCCGGACATCACCACGAGGCGCTTCCAGGTGGCCTGCCGGTACATGGCCCGGTCGACCTCTTCGGGTTCGAGTTCGTCGAGCGCGGTCATTCCGGCGATATCGCAGAACCCGCCGAGCGGCAGCCATTTGACGCCGTATTCGGTTTCGCCGCGCCGGAAGGAGAACACCTTCGGGCCGAACCCGATGAAGTACCGGCGCACTTTCATGCCGGTGGCCTGAGCGGTCCACATGTGCCCGCATTCGTGCAGCGCGATCGAAATCGTGATGCCGAGGGCGAACAGCACGAACCCCAACACGAACAGCATGTGGTCTACAGCCCTCCTGCGGTGCGCAGATCATTACTCCCGGCCCGCACAGAGACCGGAGCGGCCGCGAGCACGTGTCCACAGTAACCGCCCGCGTGCGGTGCCTCGACCATCCGCGACATCGGTTACCGCTGTACGAGGGTACGGGCCCGGTCGCGTGCCCACTCGTCGGCCGCGAGTACCTCGGCGAGTTCGGTGGGTTCGGCGCGCCATCGGTCGGCGTCGCGTACCGCCTGCTCCACCGTGCGCACGATCTCCGGGAAGCGGATCCGGCCGTCGAGGAAGGCCTGCACCGCGACCTCGTTGGCGGCGTTGTACACGGCGGTGACGCAGCCGCCCGCGGTACCGGCTTCCCGGGCCAATTCCACGGCTGGGAACACGGCGTTGTCCACGGGTTCGAAGGTCCAGGTGGCGGCGGTGCCGAAATCACACGGCGTGGCGGCCCCGGGCACGCGATCCGGCCAGCCCAGCGCCAGGGCGATCGGCAGCTTCATATCGGGCGGGCTGGCCTGGGCGAGGGTGGAGCCGTCGGTGAAGGTGACCATGGAGTGCACGACCGATTGTGGGTGCACGGTGACCTCGATGCGGTCGTACGGGATACCGAACAGCAGATGCGTTTCGATCAGTTCCAGGCCCTTGTTGACCAGCGAGGCCGAGTTCAGGGTGTTCATCGGGCCCATGGACCAGGTCGGATGGGCTTTCGCCTCGGCGGGGTTCACCCCCTCCAGCATGTCGGTGGTCCAGCCGCGGAACGGCCCACCGGAGGCGGTGAGAACCAGGGTGGCGACCTCGTCGGCCCGCCCGCCGCGCAGACACTGGGCCAGCGCCGAATGCTCCGAATCGACCGGCACCAGTTGGCCCGGACGCGCCGCCCGGGTGACCAGCGAGCCGCCCGCGACCAGCGACTCCTTGTTCGCCAGCGCGAGTGTCGCGCCGCTTTCCAGCGCGGTCAGCGTCGGCTCCAGGCCCAGGGATCCGACCAGCGCGTTGAGTACGATGTCGGCCTCGGTGCGCCGGACCAGTTCGGTCACCGCGCCCGCCCCGGTCAACGGGACCCCCAGTTCGGCCCCGGCGACCGGGTCGGCCACGGCCACGGCGGTCGTGCCGGTGGCGGCCATCTGCGCGGCGAGCAATTCGGTGTTCCCGCCACCCGCGGCCAGCCCGACGACTTCGAATCTGTCCGGGTTCGCGGCGATCACCTCGAGCGCCTGGGTGCCGATGGAACCGGTGCTGCCGAGCAGGAGGACTCTGCGGAGATCTGACACCTGCCCATTGTCACCGACCGTGCCCCTGCTGGCTACGACGGGCGGTCGTATGCCACGATATCGGGCAGTATCCGTTCTCTCGAGGAGGAGCGATCGTGGCCGCCACGGAAGTCGAACCCACCAGCGACAAAGCTGTCGTCACCAAGGTGGACCCCGCAGAGGTTCCGTCGGCGGCCTGGGGCTGGAGCGGGGAATCCCGCCGGACGTTCCAGGTGGCCGCGGTCGTGGTGATCGTCATCCTGCTGGGCATGCTCAAGGGCAATCACCACGGCAAGGTCGAGGACCTGTACCTCATCGGATTCGCCGCCGCCCTGGCGGTCCTCGTGATCCGCGATATCCTGCTGCGCCGCAAGCCCCGGTAATCAGCGGTTTCTCCGCAGGCTGCGCTCCCGCGCGAGATACCGCGGGCCACGGCGAGGTGACGTGCCGGTGACGTGCTGGTGCCGGTCGCGACTGTTGTCCATGTCTCGACGGCCCCCGGTCGAAGCGCGACTACACTCGGCACCGACCGGCCGGACCAGTACGAAAGTAGGCAGCCGAAAGTGACCAGCACAATCGGATTGGGGATGCCGACCGCACCGGCCGCGGTGCTCGCACCGCGGCGTAAAACCCGCCAGCTGATGGTGGGCGGTGTCGGTGTGGGCAGCGACCACCCGATCTCGGTGCAGTCGATGACGACGACCAAAACGCACGATGTGAACGCGACATTGCAGCAGATCGCGGAACTCACCGCGTCGGGCTGCGATATCGTGCGGGTGGCGTGCCCGCGGCAGGAGGATGCCGACGCACTGGCCACGATCGCGAAGAAATCGCAGATCCCGGTGATCGCCGATATCCATTTCCAGCCGCGCTACATCTTCGCGGCCATCGATGCGGGCTGCGCGGCGGTGCGGGTGAACCCGGGCAACATCAAAGAGTTCGACGGGCGGGTCGCGGAGGTAGCCAAGGCGGCCGGTGCCGCCGGTATCCCGATCCGAATCGGGGTGAACGCCGGTTCCCTCGACAAGCGGATGATGGCCAAATACGGCAAGGCCACCCCGGAAGCGCTGGTGGAGTCGGCGCTGTGGGAGGCGAGCCTGTTCGAGGAGCACGGGTTCGGCGATATCAAGATCTCGGTCAAGCACAACGACCCGGTCGTGATGGTCGAGGCCTACCGGCAGCTGGCCGCGCAGTGCGACTACCCGCTGCACCTCGGCGTCACCGAGGCGGGTCCGGCTTTCCAGGGCACCGTGAAGTCAGCGGTGGCGTTCGGCGCGCTGCTCAGCGAGGGTATCGGCGACACCATCCGGGTCTCGCTGTCCGCACCCCCGGCCGAGGAAGTGAAGGTCGGCGGGCAGATCCTGCAGTCGCTGAATCTGCGGCCCCGCAAACTCGAGATCGTGTCCTGTCCCTCCTGCGGTCGCGCGCAGGTGGATGTGTACACCCTGGCCGACGAGGTCACCGCCGGTCTGGACGGCCTGGAGGTGCCGCTGCGGGTCGCGGTCATGGGCTGTGTGGTGAACGGTCCGGGCGAGGCCCGGGAGGCCGATCTCGGTGTCGCCTCCGGTAACGGCAAGGGACAGATCTTCGTCAAGGGTGAAGTCGTGAAAACGGTACCCGAGGCGCAGATCGTGGAGACCCTCATCGAAGAGGCCATGCGGATCGCCGAGGAGATGGGTGCGGACGCCGAGACCGGTCAGCCGGTCGTCAGCGTGGGCTGAGTTCCCCGCGCCATCGGCTCGCCGGCGCGGCGAGCCGGTCGGCGCTGCCCGCCCCTCCCGCGCCGCGCGGACGCTTTCCGGATATTCGTACCGTTGCGGTGCGGTTCATGGCAGGCTGTTGTAGGTGCGGAGTCTCCTGGAGCCGACCCGGCGCGCGAAATACGTTCCCGCGCGTCAGCTCGCCAAGCGGGATCTTGCCCAGGTACTCCGGGTCCTCGACGATGACCCGGTCGCCACCTGCATGGTCGCCGCCCGGTTACAGGAATACGGTCTGGACAACCGGTGCGGCCAGGGTGAGCTGTGGAGTCACGGCGGCCCATCGGAATCACTGTGCTTCTCCGGGGTGAATCTCATTCCGCTGCGCGGCGGCCGTGAGGCGCTGCGCGCCTTCGCCGACCGGGCCATCCGGTGGCCCCGGATGTGCTCCTCGGTGGTCGGCCGGCAGGAACTCGCGCTGCCGCTGTGGGAGATGCTCGCCGACCATTGGGGTCCGGAACGAGAGGTCCGCAGCGCACAGCCACTGCTGGCACTCACCGATACCGCCGTATCGGCCGCCGACCCGCAGGTGCGCCAGGTCCGTCCCGAGGAACTCGATCGGTATCTCGCGGCGGCGATCGCGATGTTCATCGAGGAGGTCGGGATCGATCCCCGGGCCGGTGACGGGGGCCGCGGCTATCGGCGCCGCGTGGCGGGGCTGATCGAGGCCGGCCGGGCCTGGGCACGGTTCGGGGACGGCGAGGTCGTGTTCAAGGCGGAGGTGGGGGCGCAATCCCGGCGTACCGGGCAGATCCAGGGTGTCTGGGTGCATCCGGAATACCGGGGGCAGGGCCTGGGCACGGCGGGTACGGCGGCGGTGTCCAACGCGGTCGTCGCTTCGGGACGTATCGCCAGCCTGTACGTCAACGACTACAACGAAGTGGCCCGGCGGGCCTATCGGGCGGTCGGGTTCCGGCAGATCGCCACATTCGCCACGGTCCTGCTCGACTGATCCGTTCGGATCCGGTGTGCCGCAGGTGATCACCGGCTCCGGTCGCCTACCATCGGCTCCGATGACGATCCGATCGGTACTCGTGATCACGGTCGCGGCGCTCGCATTCGCCGTGACCGGTTGTGCTGCGGGCTCCTCCGGGCCGATCACCGCCGCGGACGGTTTTCTCGGTGCGTTCACCGCGCGTGATATCGAGGCGGCCGCCGATCGGACCACCCGGCCCGAAAAGGCCTTCGCCGCATTGACTTCGGTGTGGGACGAATTGGGCGCCGAAGAGCTGCACGCCGAAACCGGCGCCGCCCGCATCACCGGTGACACCGCCACTGTCGACTACACCTACGAATGGCGGTTGTCCGGCGGCCGCACGTGGACCTATTCGGGGCAGTTACCGATGGTGCGCGCCGGCGGTGCCTGGACGGTGCGCTGGAGCGGCGCGGCCGTGCATCCGCGCCTCGGCGATACCCAGACCATGGCGTTGTCGATACAGCCCGCGCCGCGGGCCCGGGTCAACGAACAGTCCGGTAGCGATGTCCTGGTTCCGGGCACCGTCTCGCGGGTGACCTTCGATGCCGCCGACAGCGCCGACCCGCAGCGGGTGGCGACAGCGCTGTCCCAGGCTCTGGCCGATATCGACGAGCGGCTCACCCCGGAGCGGATCCTGGATTCCGAGCGCGCCGCCGACGGCGTGTACACAGTGATCGTGCTGAACGAGGCCGAGTTCGGCCGGGCGGCCCCCCGGTTGATCGGGCTCCCGGGCGTGCGCGTGACCCAGGAGTGGGATATGGCGCCCACCGACCGGAAATTCGCCCCCGATCTGATGACTCAGGTCCGGCAGGCTGTGATCGACGATGTCGATGGCCGGTCGGGTTGGCGGGTGGTGGCCCGCAATGCCGGCGGCGCCGAGACCGGAGTGCTGCACGAGGTGGCGGCGCAACCGGCGCCGTCCTTCGCGCTGAGTGTGGACCGCCGCATCCAGAACGCGGCCCAGCGCGCGGTCGACGGGCGCCGGGAACAGGCCATGATGGTGGTGATCGAGCCCTCGACCGGCGGCATCCTCGCGGTGGCGCAGAACGCGGCCGCCGACCGGGACGGGCCGGTGGCCACCATCGGCCAGTATCCGCCCGGGTCGGTGTTCAAAACGGTGACCGCGGCCGCCGCGATGAGCGAGGGTATCGCGACACCCGATACCGTCGTCTCCTGCCCCAGCGCGGTCACCATCGGTGAGCGGATGATTCCGAATTACAACGGATTCTCCGTCGGCGACGTACCCATGACGACCGCGTACGCGCGGTCGTGCAATACCTCGTTCGCCCGATTGGCCAGTGAATTGCCGGAATCCGCTCTCACCGACACCGCGGCGGCTTTCGGTATCGGACCGGATTACACGGTGGCGGGCCTGCCGACCTTTTCCGGATCGGTGCCCGCGGCCGGCGACCGCACCCAGCGCACCGAGGACGGGATCGGCCAGGGACGGGTGGTGGTGAGTCCGTTCGGCATGGCCCTCCTGGCCGCGGCCGTCGCCTCGGGTGTGGCGCCGACCCCGTACCTGATCGCGGGTCGGGAGACGGTGGTCGACGGTCCGCGGCCCACCCTCGCCCCGGAGGTGGTGCGCGGGTTGCGGGCGATGATGCGGCAGGTGGTCGTCGCGGGCACCGCGGATCGGATCGCCGATCAGGGGGAGGTGTTCGGCAAGACCGGCGAAGCGGAAGTGGAGGGAGGTTCGCATTCCTGGTTCGTCGGGTACCGGGGCGATATCGCCTTCGCGACGCTGCTGGTCAGAGGCGGAAGTTCGGATAACTCGGTGGCGGTGACGCGGGATATGCTGGCGGCGCTGCCCCCGGGGTACTGATACCGGTCGTTACCCGCGGCCCGTCACTGTCCGGCGGATCCGGTTTCCGACGCGGTCGCATAACGGTGACCGATATCGGTGATGCGAGTATCGGTGGTCACCGAATCGCTGACCCGGGCGGGCGCGACGACCGATACGGTCCGGTCGGTGACCGGTGCGGAGGAGGCGGTATCGGTTCCCAGGATCTCGACGACCCCGGCACCCCCCAGGATCAATCCGGCGGTGATGAAAGCAACGGCGGAACGCTTCATTTCCGGCTCCCTCCGATTCAGAGGTTCGACAGACAGCGAGCTCGGAGTGCTGCTGGCGACCGGGCTCTGCGGAAGAGTTATCTGGTGATTTGCTGCTCAGGCCAACCTAAGCGGGGACTACCCACCGAGACAAGACGGAAAGGTGGATTAAATCGATGACGAGCAAATCGTGATCCGGACCACGTTATCCGTGATCTACTCGTTACGATCCATTCAGATTTTGTGCAGACTTGCCGCGAGGTGATCCTGTAGCGGCAGTCCGACCGCACCCATCTGCAGGGTGTAGTCGATGACGCCGCCGTGCAGATGAACGGTCCGGCTGAGGGCGGTCACCGATTTGGCCGTGCTACTCAGGCCGATCGCGGTCGACTCCAGCTCCAGGCGCAGTTCGTCGTCGCCGAGCGTGAGTTTTCCCTCGCAGATCTCGGTGATCCCGGTGGGATGGGAGAGGATGAGTTCCACCCGGTCGGGGCCGGGGCAGCGCAGATATCCGGTCTCCACATGGAGTGGACGGTTGTCGTCGGCGTGCCGGGTGCGTTGGCGGTAGGTCAGGAACGGCCGGCCCAGATGTCCGAAGGTGATCTCCTCCAGATAACCGAAGGGTTCGATCGTCGGGTAGTCGCCCTGGCCGCGACCGCGCCAGGTACCGAGCAAACCGGCCAGCGGGGCGATGGCGGGATGCGGGGCGGGTGTCTGCGGTTCGGCCACGGCCCACAAGCGTAGACCCTCGGCCGGTCCCTGCGGTACTCGTGCCCGGTCGCCCGCGCGCCGGATCTGCCGCTACTTGTTGCGGCGGCGGCCGAACGGCCAGAAGGACCGGGTGCGGCGCCGGGGCAGCGCCGCGTAGACCATGGTCATTTCGGCGAACACCCCGGCCTCGCGTTCCCGGTCGGGGCCGAAATCGTCGCGGCCGAGGATCTGCGTGATGGATCCGGGGGCGATCGTGGCGAGAGCGTCGAGCAGTGAGGCGTTGAGCGCACCCAGCGAGATACGGGTGGTGTCGGGGTCCTCGGCACCCGGGCCGCCGTGACCCAGCAGCATATGGCCGACCGCGTGCAGCACGATGTGGTCGGCGTTGCGGCCGGAGGCCGACGCGTCGTAGACGATGATGTCGTCGTTCTTACGGGCGATCCAGAGGCCGTTGCCGTTACACCCCAGATCGGCCAGCGCCGACCGGTGGGCAGGCTGCAATGAGATCGGCCGCTTCCGGTGCGCGGCCACGTCGGCGAGGTAGGCGTTGAGGTCCCACGGGTTGGGCAGGGGCACCGACCCAGCCGCATCACCGAACCTGGCGTCCATGCTTGTCATCGGCGAATACGTTACCGATCGCGCGTCGACTCGTCACTTCCGCGAATTCCCGCGCACCGCTGGAAAACCGGCGACCTGGGCGGAAGACGCGGCAGGTGGTCGGATATCGACCCCCGGGCCCACCGGCCGGACATTGTGCTGTTTGTTCCACAGCGCGGTGAACGCCCAGAGCACGACGCCGACGACCAGCAGCACTCCGGCGATGGCGTACTGCTGGGGGTTGCGGTCGGTGAAGGGTGTGGCCAGATACGCACAGCACACCGCGCCGAGTACGGGCAGCGGTGTCGGGGTGTGGAAGTGCTCGTGGGTCACCCGGTCGCGCCGGAGCACGAGGACCGCGATGTTGACGATGGTGAACACCACGAGCAGCAGCAGTGCGGTGGTGCCACCGAGTTCGGGTACCTGGTCGACGAAGGCGAGCAGGCCGAAGGCCGGCAAGGTGGTGAACAGGATCGCGATGTAGGGGGTACGCCGGCGCCGGTCGACCCGGCCCAGCACCCGGGGGATCACCTTGTGCTCGGCCATGCCGTACAGCAGCCGGCTGGCCATCAGCATATTGATGAGGGCCGAATTGGCCACCGCGAACATCGTGATGAAGGCGAAGATCTGGGTGGGGAACCCGGGTGCCCCGATCTTCACCACCTGCAGCAGCGGGGTATCGCCCTCGGCGAGTTCTTCCGGTGGGACCAGCGCCACCGCCGTGATCGAGACCACCACATAGATCGCCCCGGTGATCAGCAACCCGGTGAGCAGGATCCTGGGGAAGATCCTGGTGGGCTCTTTGGTCTCCTCGGCCATGTTCACCGAGTCCTCGAAGCCGACCATGGCGTAGAAGGCCAGCGTGGTCGCCGCGATGACGCCGCCGAACGCGGTGCGGTCGCCGGTGTCGAATTCGATGATCCGGCCGAAGTCGCCGTTGCCGAATCCCAGCGCCCAGAGGCCGATGCACACCACGATCAGCAGACCGGACAGTTCGACACAGGTGAGCAGGACATTGGCCTTGACGCTCTCCCCGACGCCGCGCAGGTTGATCGCGGCGACCGCCGCCATGAAGGCCAGCGCGATCACGGTGAGCAGTGGCCCCTTCCCGTCGAATTCGAAGGCTTCGGCGAAATTCGCCGCGAAGGCCTTGGCCGCGGTCGCGGCGGAGGTGATACCGGAACTCATCACCGCGAACGTCACCATGAAGGTGACGAAATGGATCCCGAATGCCTTGTGGGTGTAGAGCGCGGCGCCGGCGGCCTGCGGATATTTGGTGACCAGTTCCAGATAGCTGAGCCCGGTGACCATCGCGACCCCGAAGGCGACCAGGAACGGGATCCACACCGCCCCGCCGACCTCTCCGGCCACCCGGCCGGTGAGTGCGTAGATACCGGTACCGAGAATATCGCCGACGATGAACAGCAACAGCAGCCACGGGCCCATGACCCGTTTCAACTCCGGTTGCTGTGCCGGATCGGTCCGGTCGGTGACATCCGCCAAGAGAACCCCTCGTCTCCGCAGTGGCCGTGCGAGCCCTGAATCGGACAGTTCCGATCCGGGTACCCACTCGGTGTGGCCCGGACTCCTCGTTCACGGGCTGTTCACAAGGTCAGGCCAGAGCTTCGGCTGCCGCGGCCGCTTCCGCGATCACGACCGCGGAATCGCGGGGACTCAAGGCCATCGCCCGCAATTGGTCGAACATGACACCGAATCGCCGGATCTCGGTATGTCCCTCGACGAGGGCGTCTCCGGAGATGCCCTCGACATAGACCAGTTCCGGATCGGTCGGGTCGGGGAAGTCGAGAATCGTGAAGGACCCGGCCATGCCCGGGTGCGCGCCCGCGTCGAAGGGCAGGATCTGCAGGATCACGTTCTTGCGTTTGGTCGCCTCACCCAGCCGGCGCAGCTGGCCGCTCATAACCTCCGGGCCCCCGACCATCCGGCGGATCGCGGCCTCGTCGAGTACCACCCACAGTTCCAGCGGCTCGTCCTTGGCCAGTACCGCCGCCCGGTCCATCCGGGCGCGGGCGCGCCGCTCCAGATCCGACGCATCCAATTTCGGCATGCACGTATCGATCACAGCCATGGCGTACTGCTCGGTCTGCAATAGGCCGGGGACGAAGGAGGTCTGATAGTGCCGGGCCGACAACGCCACCGATTCGAAATTGATGTACGCGGCGTACACCTCCGACAGACTGGCCTCGTAGGGCCGCGACATCCCGGGTTTCTGCGCGTCCGACAGCAGCTCCAGCGCCTCCTGACGCCGTGCCTCCTCGACATCGTAGAGGTCCAGCATGGTCATCAGGGTGCGGCGCTGGGGCCGGGCCTGGGCGGTCTCGATGCGGTACAGCGTGGTCACATTGATACCGGTCCGCGCGCTGACGTCCTCCTTGCTCAGCTTCGCGTCGTCGCGCATCTCCAGCAGCAGCACCGAGAGCCGACGCAGGCCCGCCGTGAGGACGGTGCGTTTGCCTGCCATGTCATCCCTTTCCCTCGCGCCCGGCGCGGCCCGCCGACCACGATCCTCGCCCGCCGCGCCCTCTGTCGAGCAACAATAACGACGAAAGACCGGAAGTGGGGCGAGCAGCGGCCGGAACCGGCGCTCATGGCGTGATTTCGCGGCGCAGCACCTTTCCGGTCGCGTTGCGCGGCAGTGGTGTCGCGGTGAGCGTCCAGCGTTCGGGGACCTTGAAGTACGCGAGCCGCTCGGCGACGAACGCGCGCAGTTCGCCGGCGTCGAGGCCGTCCGGATCGTCGGTCACCACCACCGCCGCGACCCGCTGTCCCAGATCGTCGTCGGGCACACCGAGGACCGCCGATTCCCGGACCGCGGGATGTTCGTCGAGGACGTTCTCGATCTCGGTGGGGTACACGTTCTCTCCGCCACGCAGGATCAGATCGGTACGGCGCCCGGCCATTCGGAGCCGGCCGTCGGCCAGGGTCCCGAAATCACCTGTTCGTAACCACCGTTCGCCGTCGATCGCCGCGGCGGTGGCCGCCTCGTCCCGCCAGTAGCCGAGCATGACGTACGGGCTGCGCACCCAGATCTCGCCCTCGGCGCCCTCGGCCACCGGAGTTCCGGCGGGATCGCGGATCTCCACGGAGACACCGAGAATCGGCCGCCCTACGGTCTCCGGGTCGGCGGCGAGTTCGGCGGGTGTCGCGACCGTGGCGGCGGTACCGCTCTCGGTGAGGCCGTAACTGGTGGTGAGCGCGATTCCGGTGCGGGGCAGCCGGGCGCGTAATCGCTGCTGGAAGGCCGGTGACGAGGGTGCGGCGTTGAGGGACAGCGCGGTGAGTGCCGACAGGTCGTACCCGGCCGGATCGTGTTCCAGCAGCCGGGCGGCCAGGGTCGGCACGGCGCCCCAGTTGGTCACGCGCTCCCGCGCCATCAGCGACAGCACCCGGTCGGCCGCGAACGCGCCGGTGTGCACGATCACCGCCGCGCCTGTCGCGAGCCGGGGGACGACCAGATTGTGCAGGCTGGCGATATGGAACAGGGGGGAGGTGAGCAGGAACCGCTTATCGCTCGGCTCGCGGTGCGCGCGGCCGGCCAGTGCCGCGCCGAGCGCGTCGGTGTAGCGGTGGTAGTCGGCGATCGCGATGAGGTTGCGGTGGGTGTGTACCACTCCTTTGGGGCGGCCGGTGGTTCCGCTGGTGTAGAGGACGACGGCCGGATCGTCCTCGTCGACCGGTATCACCGGGGCCGGGCCTTGATGGTCGGTGATCAGCCGGGGCAGGTCCGCAGTGGTGAGCACGGGCACTCCGTTGCCCGCGGCGAGGGCGGCACGGGGGTCGTCGGCGACGACGACCGCCGGTTCGGTATGCCGGATACCGAATTCGACCTCCCGTGCGGCCCACCACGCGTTGTACGCGACCGCGACCGCGCCCAGGCATTGCGCCGCCCAGAAGGCGATCACCCATTCGGGGCCGTTGGCGGCCAGGATGCCGATCCGGTCGCCGCGGCCGACGCCGTACCGGCCGGCCAGCGCGCGGGCCAGCGCCTGGGCGTCGGCGGCATGCTCGGTGAACGAGATACGCCGGTCGGCGGTGACCAGGTAATCGCGTTGACCCCAGGTCTGTGAGTGGTCGAGCAGTTCGCGCAGTGAGCGGTGCCGGTGGCGCCGGACGGCGAGCGGGACGCCGAGCACCGTCTCGGTGGACAGTTCGAATGGTCCACCGGGGCCGGTGAGCTCGGCGGCCACCTGCGCGGCTCGTGGGTCGGGGGCACTGCTCATGGGTCCACATCCTTGTCGGCGACTGTCCTCAGAATCCATACCGCACAGTGCGGGCGCCACGGTGACCGGCCGTCGTGGCCGGGTGTCCGCGGTTCTCCTCGCCTCGGCGAATGGTCCACGGGCCAGTGCATCCGGATGGGTTGGCAAACACTTGGCAAACGACGCCGGGCGGGTGATCGCGTCTCCCGTGTGCAAGGCCGGATGGCCGCCGCGGGTTTCGGCCCGGCCGGGAGCCGGCGCCGCGAAGAGGGCCCGTGACGGCGGGCGATGTGGCCGGGGGTCGTTGTGTCACAGGACCATAGGGATCGGTATGGTTCCCGGTGTGTGCTGCGACCAGATCTCGGCACGGTTGCGATGTGGTCGCATAACGCGTTGTCGTGCCTGGTCCGGGGTGTGCGCCGGGTATGGTTCGCGGCGGCGGGGATTCGGGCCGCCGACGGGAAGGATCTTGGCGGGTACGCGTTTTCGGTGGGACCGCTTCCGGGTTCCGCGGAAGGGATCGTTAGGCTCGCGCACGACGCTGTTCGCAACATTGCATACGGAAGTCTTGTGTTCTTGCATATGTAAGAGCATGATCCAGCTAGCCTTGTTGTGAACAACGATCCGATGTCCGGGATTACCGAATCGAGAGCCGATCATGTTGGTACAGAGTGTGATGGTGCCGGGTGAGTCCGAGGGGTGCGGATGAGCGCACCCACTCTGGGAACCCTGCCGACTGCGCCACAACTGCTGTGCGCCTTCCAGGGGCGGCGGATCCAGGAGCGTGTGCTGTTGCGCTTCGCGCACGCACTGGTCGAACTGCACAAGCGCCGCGCGCAGGTTCGGGATATGGCGCAGATTGCGGAAATCGACTGTCGTAGAACAGAACTCGTGGACGACATCAACGACTGGGTCACCCGTAGGATGCCGCAGCACCGCAACGGCGCCTCACTGCACACCGAAAGCCTCGGCGCGGTGATCGACCGGATGGCGTTCAGTTGGGTGGCCGCGAATCAGGCGATCGAGGCCGACGGGGTGCGTAGCGACCGGACGCACCGGCACTGGTACCACCTCGCCGAACTGGTCGACGGTTACACCGATTTGATCGCCGAGGTCGCGGGCGGGCGCCGGCGGCTGCCGGTGCAGTAGGGTTCGGCGGATCACCGCCGCGTTCAGTCCGCTGGACGTCGTCGAACCTCCCGGTTGGGCAGGCGAAAGACCGCAGATTGTCGAATGGCCTAGACCTGACGGAACCGTACGGCGAATGCCCGGTTAACGCATCGGTACAGGCCAATTGGAGGTAGTTTCTGCCATGAGGCAGACCGAAAGGGTCGTAGGTGCTGTGACGGCGCGCGAAGACCTCGACACAGAGGCAGCCGCGGTGCCGGGAATCACCGCCCTGTCGAAGGTATACCGGGTCCGGGCCGAACTGGACACGATGCTCGGCGAGCTACGCCCCGGCGACCGGGTACCCGCCGAACGGGAACTGGCCGGACGTTTCGGAGTCGCCCGGGAAACCGTTCGTCACGCCCTCCGTGATCTCGCGGTGGAGGGCCGCATCCGCAGACAGGGCCGCGGGACCGTGCTCGCCCGCCCGAAGGTGGTGCGGCCGCTGGCGCCCGAACCCACCGTCGAGGACGGTTCCGGGGTCGTGCGCAGTCTGCTCTCCTGGGAGGACACCGAGGCCGACGCCGAGATCGCCCGCGACCTGGAGCTTCCGCTGCACACCCCGATCATGACGCTGGAACGCCTGCTGCACGCCGACGGCGAACCGATTGCGCTGGAACGTATCGATCTCTCGCTGGACCGTTTCGGCTGGCTGCGCGCGGGTTTCGATCCGCTCGGCTCGCTGCCGGCGACGATCGGCAGGTCCGGTGTCGAATACGGCGGCGCCACCGAACGTATCGAGACCGTGCTCGCCGCGCCCCGGGAAGCCGGTCTGCTGGGCTGCCGGCCCGCGGTACCGCTGATCCGGGTGGTGCGCCGCGGGATGGACACCCAAGGCCGTCCGATCGAACGGGTCGCCGCTCTCTATCGGGGTGACCGGGTCGCGTTCGAGGTCCGTACGGGCGGCCGCATCCGCTGAGCCGGAGCCGGCGCGGGGGCGGGCGGCAGCGTCCGGGACCGTTCCCGGCGACCGCCCGGCCTGCGCCGACTACTCTGGAGCGCATGTCCGTGCGTACCCGCCAGCCGCTGCTTCCAGGAACCCCCACTCCCATCCGTGAGGTCCCGCGTGGGATCGAACGGCCGGAGTACGTCTGGAAGAAAACGGCCGAGGAAGGGTCCGAGCCCTGGGTACAGACCCCCGAGACCATCGAGAAGATGCGGATCGCCGGGCAGATCGCCGCCCGGGCGCTGGCCGAGGCGGGTAAAGCGGTCGCCCCGGGTGTCACCACCGACGAACTCGACCGGATCGCCCACGAGTACATGTGCGATCACGGCGCCTACCCCTCGACGCTCGGGTACAAGGGCTTTCCGAAATCGTGCTGCACCTCGCTCAACGAGGTGATCTGCCACGGTATCCCCGACAGCACCGTGGTTCAGGACGGTGACATCGTCAATATCGATGTCACCGCCTATATCCACGGCGTGCACGGCGACACCAACGCCACCTTTCTCGCCGGTGAGGTCGACGAAGAGGTGAAACTGCTGGTCGAGCGCACCGAAGAGGCGACCGCGCGGGCCATCAAAGCGGTGCGTCCCGGGCGGGCGCTGAATGTGATCGGCCGGGTGATCGAGTCCTACGCGAACCGTTTCGGCTACGGCGTCGTCCGGGATTTCACCGGGCACGGGGTCGGGCCGACCTTCCACAGTGGCCTGGTGATCCTGCACTACGACCAGCCCGCGGTCGAATCGGTGATCGAACCGGGAATGACGTTCACCATCGAACCCATGATCAACCTGGGCGGTATCGACTACGAGATCTGGGACGACGGCTGGACCGTGGTCACCAAGGACCGCAAGTGGACTGCCCAGTTCGAGCACACCCTGGTGGTCACCGAGACCGGCGCCGAAATCCTCACTCTGCCGTGAGCCGGCCCGGCGGGGCGCTGCTGATCGCCGGGACGACCTCCGACGCGGGCAAGAGCGTGGTGGTCGCCGGTATCTGCCGGATGCTGCGGCGGCGTGGTGTGCGGGTGGCGCCGTTCAAGGCGCAGAACATGTCGAACAACTCCGTGGTCACCCTGGACGGCGGGGAGATCGGCCGGGCCCAGGCACTGCAGGCCCGGGCGTGCGGGCTGGAACCCAGCGTGCGGTTCAATCCGATCCTGCTGAAACCCGGCAGCGACCGGCGTTCCCAGCTGGTGGTGCGCGGCCGGGTGGTGGACACGGTAGGCGCCGCGGACTATTTCACCCATCGCACCCGGTTGCGGGAGGTCGTGGCCGCCGAACTCGCCGCGCTGCGCGCGGAGTTCGATGTGGTGATCTGTGAGGGGGCGGGCTCGCCCGCCGAGATCAATTTGCGCGCCACGGATCTGGCGAATATGGGTTTGGCCCGGGCCGCGGAACTGCCGGTGCTGGTGGTCGGCGATATCGACCGGGGCGGGGTACTGGCGCATCTCTTCGGCACGCTCGCGGTACTGGAACCCGAAGATCAACGGCTGATCGCCGGATTCGTGATCAACAAGTTCCGTGGCGACGTGGATCTGCTGCGGCCGGGCCTGGACCAGCTGACCGCGCGTACCGGACGCCCGACGCTCGGGGTGCTGCCGTACTGCGACGAGCTGTGGATCGACGCCGAGGATTCGCTGGGGACCGTCGCCGGTGCCGCGGTGGGGCGCCCCGCCGCCCCGATCGGCAGCGAATGGCTCACCGTCGCCGCCGTGCGCTTGCCGCGGATATCGAATTCGACCGATGTGGAGGCGCTGGCCTGCGAGCCCGGCGTCCGGGTGCGCTGGGTGAGCGACCCGTCGGCGCTGGTGGACGCCGACCTGGTCGTCCTGCCCGGGAGCAAGGCCACCGTGGATGATCTGGCCTGGCTGCGGCGTACCGGTCTCGCCGAGGCGCTGCTCCGCCGGGCCGCGGCGGGCGGGCCGATCCTCGGCATCTGCGGGGGTTACCAGATGCTGGGCCGCCGGATCGTGGACACCGTGGAATCGGGCAGTGGGGAGGTCGCCGGGCTGGGACTGCTCGATATGGATATCGAATTCGGCCGGCGGAAGGTGCTGCGCCGGACGACCGCGGCCGGCGCACAGGGTGCGGCAGGGGAGACGACCGCGGCCGGATACGAGATCCATCACGGCCGGGTCCGGCGTACCGCTGAACAGCCGTGGCTGTACGTCACCGGCTGGGCGGAGGCGGCGGATGGCGCCGGCCCGGTGACCGGGGAGCGCGTCCCGGAGGGCGGGGCGCGCGGCGCGGTCTGGGGCACCCATCTGCACGGGCTTCTGGAATCCGACGAATTCCGGCGCGGCTGGCTCACCGAGGTCGCCCGGTGTGCCGGGCGCGGCGGGTTCACGGTGGCTCCCGGCACCCGGGTGGCCGCGGTGCGGGCCACGCAACTGGACCTGCTCGCCGATCTGGTGTCCGCGCATCTCGATATCGCCGGGCTCGACCGGCTCCTCGCCGAAGGTGTCCCCGCCGGGCTGCCCAGTGTCGGGTCCACGCTGGAAGCGTTGTCGGGCGCGAGCTGATCGCGGCGGCGGATCCGGCGTCACGATCTCGGCGCGGTCGACCCGGTCGACCCCACGGCGGGGGTGGGCGGTGTAGCGTCAACCGGCATGGAATTTCGGCGCATCGCGGTCGGTGACCGGGACTGGACGGTGCGGGTGGACGGGCCGGTGACCCAGCACAGCGTGCTGCTGCTTCCCGATTCCGGTGATCCCCCGGACGTCTACGACCGGGTGTGCGCACGTCTGCACAGTTCCGATCTGCGGACCATCGTGTTCGAAAAGGCCGAGGGGCTCGACACCGCCGGGGTGTACGCGGCCCTCGACGAGATCGGCGTGCCCTGGGCCAATGTGGCCGGCCGGGGCAGTGGTGCCAGCGTGGCATGGGAAGTCTGCGCGAAGGGTTTCGGCCGCTTCGTGAGCCTGGTGGTCGCCGATCGCGGGCATCCGGCCGTACCCGACGAGGACGGGGCGGTGCTCGACGCCGGCTGTCCGGCGGTCGAACTGCCCACCACCGTGCTGGTGACCAAACGGCTGCCGCGTCCGGTGGCCGATAGTTCCGGCCGCCATGTGTACGGCGAGTTCCGGGTGGTCGGCATCGACGTCGACAATGTCGCCACCGAAGCCGATCAGGAGTTCGCGACCGAGATCGTGCTGCGGACCAGTATGTGGTGACTCAGGCCGGCCGGGCGGCCAGCCAGTCGAGCCAGTTGTCCAGTTCCCGGAAGGCCTCGGTTCGCGGGCCCGCCGCGGACAGGAACACATCGTGGCGGGCGCCGTCGATCGGGACGATATTGGTGCGGTCGCCGAGGCAGCCCGCCCAGCGCTGGATCTGCGCGACGTCGAGGACCGCGTCCGCGACATCCACCGCGGGCCCGTATTCGCGGGCGAATTCGGTGAGCTTGGATCGCAGCAGCAGCGCGGGCACGCCGATATCCAGGCCGCGGTGCAGCCGCGCCTGACCCAGCCGGATCGCGCGCAACCACCCGGCCCGCACCGGGAAACCGTGCCGCGGCTTCCAGTCCAGGTCGTAGTCCCATTCCCCGGCCAGGCTGTGGTGCAGGCTGTCGCCGTAGGCGCTGGATTTACCCAGCGGCAGCGCCGACTTCGCCCGGAAACGGCCCACCGTGTTGATGAGTTGGGTGCCCACGGTGCGCACATAGGCCGGGCCCTGCAGGTCGAACCATGGGCTGTTCAGCACCAGCCCGCTGATACCGGCGGCCGCCGTGCCCCCGGCGCGTTGCCGCCGGTCCAGCCACAGCGAGGTCACCAGGCCGCCGGTCGAATGCGCCACCACCAGCACGTTCGCCTCGGTCTCGGCGGCGATCAGCCGCAGCGAATCATCGAGTTCCCGGTCGTAGAGGGCGAGGTCGCTGATGAAGTGGGGGGTCTGGCCGGTTTGTAGCGATCGGCCACATTTGCGCAGGTCCAGCGCGTAGAAACGGTGTCCGCGGGCGGTGAAGTGCTCGGCGACGTGCCGCTGGAAGAAATAGTCGGTGAAGCCGTGCACGTACAGCACCGCGTCGGCGGTGGCCACCGCATCGGCCGGGGGCAGATGCCGGACCAGGGTGGCGACGATATCCCCCTCGCCGTCGGGATCGGGCCCGAGTTCCAGGGTGCGGTATTCGTACCCGTCACCGAGGACATCCGGCTGCCAGTCGGCGGTCCGGCCGAGGGCGCCGATACCGGTCGCGGAATCGTTCGTCACGGCCTCCAATCTAGGCGACCGATGAGTAGCAATGGCAGGCCCGAAGGTGACGAGGAGGAGGAATCTACGTCACAATCGCCGCCCTGGCTGCGGATTCCGCGCGTGTCGAGGTGCACAATTGGCAATAGTGAACGACGGGTAACCTACATTTCGGCCGAGCCCGGAGGCTCACCATCGCGACCCGTACACAACTGCACAAGCGCCCGTGCCCCAGCGGGCCGCATCCCACGGATGTGCGCCCCGCGCATCAGGACAAGGAAGTCGAACACCCGTGCCGAACGCTGCCCAGACTGAAAAGACCGATGTAGTCCTCATCGGTGCCGGCATCATGAGCGCCACGCTCGGCGCGCTGCTGCGTCAGCTGCAGCCGGACTGGTCGATCTCGGTGTTCGAACGGCTGGACGCCGCCGCGGCCGAGAGCAGTGATCCGTGGAACAACGCCGGTACCGGACATTCGGCCCTGTGTGAGCTCAATTACAGCCCGCAGAAGCCGGACGGTTCGGTCGATATCGGCAAGGCCGTCGATATCAACGAGCGGTTCCAGGTCTCCCGCCAGTTCTGGGCCTACGCGGTGGAGAACGGGATCCTGAGCGATCCTTCCCACTTCATCAACCCCATCCCGCACGTGAGTTTCGTGCACGGCGCCGCCGATGTGGAGTACCTGCGCAAGCGGTACGAGGCGCTCTCCCGGCATCCACTGTTCGCCGGGATGGAGTACATCGACAGCCCCGACGAGTTCGCCCGCCGGCTGCCGCTGATGACCCGCGGCCGCGATTTCTCCGACCCCATCGCCCTCAACTGGTCCGACGGCGGCACCGATATCGACTTCGGTTCGCTCACCAAGGAACTACTCGCCTATATCGGTGCCAGTGGCGGGGAGATCGGCTTCGGTAACGAGGTTCGTAACCTGTCCAAGCAGAAGGACGGCAGCTGGAAGGTCACGGTGCGCAACACCCGGACCGGGCGCACTCGCACGCTGATCAGCAATTTCGTCTTCGTCGGGGCCGGCGGCGGGGCGCTGCCGCTGCTGCAGAAGGCGGGAATCAAGGAGATCCGCGGTTTCGCGGGATTCCCGGTCTCGGGTCAGTTCCTGCGGTGTACCAATCCCGAACTGATCGCGCAGCACGGAGCCAAGGTGTACGGCAAGGCGGCGGTCGGTGCGCCGCCGATGTCGGTGCCGCATCTGGACACCCGCGTCATCAAGGGCAGGCCCGGCCTGCTGTTCGGCCCCTATGCCGGCTGGACCCCCAAGTTCCTCAAGGACGGCAGCAATGCCGACCTGTTCAAATCGATCAAACCCGGCAACCTGGCACCGATGCTCGGCGTCGGCGTCACCGAGTTGAGCCTGGTCAAATACCTGATCACCGAGTTGATCAAATCGCAATCCGGCCGGGTGTACACCATGGAGGAGTTCATCCCGCGCGCCGATGGCCGGGACTGGGAACTCATCACGGCCGGCCAGCGAGTCCAGGTGATCCGCCGCAAGGGCGTCGGCGGTGTCCTCGAACTGGGTACCGCCGTCATCGCGGCACAGGACGGTTCCATCGCCGGCCTGCTGGGCGCCTCGCCCGGCGCCTCCACCTGTGTCACCGCCATGCTGGACGTCCTGGAACGCTGCTTCCCGGCCGAGTACGAGCAGTGGACGCCCAAACTGAAGGAAATGATTCCGTCACTGGGTGTGAAACTGTCGGAGAACCAGCGCCTGTTCGGCGAGGTGTGGGACTGGACGAGTAAGGCTCTGCAGCTCAACCGGTCCGATACGCGCGCCGGGGTCTGATCCGGAAGAATCGGCGAAGCCGGGGTGGGGAACTGGAATCTCGATCTCGAGGGTGTGG
>NZ_JBKOOL010000082.1:0-24752 GCF_046764065.1 Nocardia sp. NPDC002869 | reverse complement strand
GTGCACCGGAACTCCGGTGCACGGCGGAAGAGAGTCGGGAAGGCAGCGCTCAGCGCAGGTGGCGCGGTTCGCCGCCGCCATAGGGCGACCGACCGCCCTCGCCGAAACCGCCATAGGGCTGCTGACCGCCGCCTCCGTAAGGCCCCTGGCCGCCGCCTCCGTAAGGCGCCTGACCGCCGCGGTAGGGGTTTCCGAACTGCCGGTACTCACCACCGGACATCTGCTGCCCGTAACCGCCGGGCTCGTCCGGTTCCCGCCGGAAACCGCCACCGTGCGCGGGTTGCGGTTCGTCCCACTGCTCCGGGTCGCGTCCGGCGGCGGTGGCCCCGCGTCCCGCCTGCTCGGCACCCATCCGCTCCTGCTCCCGCGAGGCGTCCTCCCGGCCACGCTGATAGGCCTCGGCGTGGCCGCGCACGGACGGCATCTCCTCCTCGAGCCCGCTCAGCCAGCCCTCCCAGCGCTGCTGCATCGGCCGCACCAGACCACCGCCGACACCGATGACCAGGATGCCGCCCAGGGTGGCGAGAACCGCGATCAGCACCGGTGTGGTGACCGTGGTGGCCACCCCGATCTGATTCAGGGCGGCGACGATACCGATACCCCAGATGAACACCGCCGCGATCCGGCCGATCATCGGGCCGTAGCTCAGCCCGCCGAGCGCGTTGCGCACCAGATCGCTCACCGCGTGCGCGATGGCGCCCGCGACCACCACGATCAGGATGGCCACCGCCGCGCGGGGCAGCCAGGCGACGATCCCGTTGATCAGGTTGCTGACCGGGTTGGGCCCGAAGACGCCGAATCCCATCTGCAGGGCGATCAGCAGGATCGCGTAGAAGGCCAGCCTCCCGAGAAGATCCGAAGCATCGTACTTACTCCGCTCGAGCATCCGCTGGATTCCGCCCCGCTCGACGAGCCGATCGAAACCCACCCGCTCGAGCACTTTGTCGACGATCTTCTCGACTGCCTTGGCGATGAGCCAGCCGACGACCAGGATGACCAGGAAGCCGATGAGCTTGGGTATGAATGTCGCGAACGAACTCCACGCATCAGAGAAACCCTGCTGGAAATCGATCGCCAAACTTGAGGTTTGCACAAGCCCTTCCCTTCGCTCTCCGATCGGACGCAGCGTTTGCCACGAACGGCACTACACCACGATATACCCCGAGAGAGCAGGTTGAACCTGTGATTGCGGAATAATTGCTAATGTGCCACGCGATCGGTGCTGACGAATGCCAGCAGATCGTGTCGGGTGATCACGCCGACCGGTTTCCCGTCCTCGACCACCATCAGCGCATCGGTATCCGACAGCGCTTTGGTGGCCGCGGAGATCGGCTCGCCCGACCCGATCAGCGGGAACGACGGGCTCATGTGCTGGGCCACCGAATCGGTGAGGTTCGCGCGACCGGTGAACACCGCCGAGAGCAGATCCCGTTCGGAGACGCTGCCGGCCACCTCACCGGCCATCACCGGCGGTTCCGCGCCGACGACCGGCATCTGCGACACGCCGTATTCCCGGAGGATCTCGATGGCGTCGCGCAGGGTCTCCGAGGGATGGGTGTGCACCAGATCCGGCAGTTCGCCGGACTTACCGCGCAGCACATCGCCGACCAGCGTTTCCGCGGTCGACCCGTCGAGCGGGGTGCGCAGGAACCCGTAGGAGCTCATCCACCGGTCGTTGAAGATCTTGGACAGATAGCCGCGCCCGCCGTCCGGGAGCAGCACCACCACGACGGCATCCGGGTCGCGGCGGGCCACCTCGAGCGCCGCCACCACGGCCATCCCGCACGAACCGCCGACCAGCAGACCCTCCTCCCGGGCCAGGCGCCGGGTCATATCGAAGGAATCCGCGTCGGAGACGGCGATGATCTCGTCCGGGATCGCCGGGTCGTAGGCCGAGGGCCAGAAATCCTCCCCGACCCCTTCGACCAGATACGGACGCCCGGTACCGCCGGAATACACCGATCCCTCCGGATCGGCGCCGATCACCTTCACCTTGCCGCCCGATACCTTCCTGAGGTAGCGGCCCACGCCGGTGATGGTGCCGCCGGTGCCGACACCGGCGACGAAATGGGTCACCGTGCCCTCGGTATCGCGCCAGATCTCCGGCCCGGTGGTCTCGTAGTGGCTGTCCGGACCGCCGGGATTGGAGTACTGGTCCGGTTTCCAGGCGCCTTCGATCTCTTCGACCAGGCGGTCCGAGACGCTGTAGTAGCTGTCGGGGTGCTCCGGCGGCACCGCGGTCGGGCAGACCACCACTTCGGCCCCGTAGGCACGCAGCACATTGCGCTTGTCCTCGCTGACCTTGTCCGGGCAGACGAAGACACAGTGGTAGCCGCGCTGCTGGGCCACCAGCGCCAGGCCGACGCCGGTATTGCCCGAGGTCGGTTCGACGATGGTCCCGCCGGGAGCCAGCTTCCCGGACTTCTCCGCGGCCTCGATCATCTTCACCGCGATACGGTCCTTGGAGCTGCCGCCGGGGTTCAGGTACTCGATCTTGGCGGCCACCAGCCCGGCGCCCGAGGGCACCACCGAGTTCAACCGGACCAGCGGGGTGTTGCCGATGAGGTCCACGACGTGATCCGCAATGCGCATACCCCCATCGTTGCAGAGACGTTGCCGGAGGGCTCCGTGTGGTCCGCCACCCCACCGCGCAAATCCGACGCCGTGGCTCCCGAGCCTTTAGGATCTGGGACCTATGAGGCTGCCGAAGCTCGCACGTGCCACCGTGCTCCTGGCCGGGTCCGCCTTCGCGCTGGTCGCCGCGTCCGGGGCCACGGCCGGCGCCGCCACCATCGCGTTCGCCGATGTCCCGACACTGACCTACGGCGGACTGTGCGGGACGAGCATCCGCACCTGGGCCGATACCAGTCCGCAGTGGCCGGGCCGGGCGGTACTCAACGTCCGGGCCAACCCGGTCGCCGGCATCGGGCCGGGCGAGTACCCGCTGGCGCCACTGTGTGAGGTACTGACCACGGTGACCTGGCGCAACCTCGACACCGGGACCACCGGCACCTACATCAACAATGTGGTGACCGGCATCTACGGCAGTATCCAGTACTCGCTGTTCCAGGACACCGGCCCCGGCCGGGTGGAGGTCGTGGTGACCACGAACCACGCGAGCATCCCGGCGTACGGCAGTTTCGTCGTCCCGGCCTGATGCCCGCCCGTGCGCGACCGGTCCCGGCGCACGGTCGCACGAGATCATCACCGCCATGTTCGTGGCGGGCCCGCCGCCGGACGCGGCGGTGGTGCTGGTCGGCGCGAACGATGTCACCAAGAAGCATTCGATCGGCCGCTCCGCCGAACGCCTCGGCGCGGCGGTCGGCCGGTTGCACGGGGCGGGCAGCGTCGTCGTGGTCGGCACCTGCCCGGACCTGGGCAGCGTCACCGCCGTCCCGGAACCGCCGCGCTCGGTGGTGCACCGGTGGAGCGTCCGGCCGGCACGGGCCCAGACGGCGGCCACCCGGGCGGCCGGCGGCCGCACCGTCGCCATGGGTGACCTGCTGAGCAAGGAATTCCGGGCCGCCCCGGAGCAGCTGTTCTCCGCCGACGGTTTCCACCCCTCCGCCGACGGTTACGCGCTGGCGGCCACCCATCTGCTGCCCGAATTGATGAGAGCGCTCGCTGACCGGGATATGGCCGCAGCGGATATTTCCTAGTAGCCGGGCGCGACGTAGATTCGAAGGGATCGTACCCGCGAGTAGTGTTCGGCCCGGCCGCGCACGCTCCCCGACAAAGGAGTCCTCATGCCAGAGGCCGTCATCGTTTCCGTTGCTCGCTCCCCCATCGGCCGGGCCAACAAGGGGTCGCTGGTGAGCATGCGGCCCGACGACCTGGCCGCGCAGATGGTGCGCGCCGCACTGGACAAGGTCCCCGCCCTGTCACCCGCCGAGATCGACGATCTGATGCTCGGCTGCGGCCAGCCCGCCGGCGAATCCGGTTTCAATATGGCCAAGGTCGTCGCCACCCAGCTGGGTTACGACTACATGCCCGGAACCACCGTGAACCGCTACTGTTCCTCCTCGCTACAGACCACCCGGATGGCGTTCCACGCCATCAAGGCCGGCGAGGGCCACGCGTTCATCTCCGCCGGCGTGGAAACCGTCTCCCGCTTCCCGAAGGGCACCGCCGACGGCTGGCCCGACACCCACAACCCGCAGTTCGCCCCCGCCGAGGAACGCACCGCCACCACCGCGCAGGGCGGCGTGAGCTGGCGCGACCCGCGCGAGGACGACAACATCCCCGATATCTACATCGCCATGGGCCAGACCGCGGAGAACGTCGCCTCGTTCACCGGGATCTCCCGGGAAGACCAGGACCACTGGGGCGTGCGGTCGCAGAACCGCGCCGAACAGGCCATCGAGGCGGGTTTCTTCGAACGCGAGATCACCCCGGTGACCCTGCCCGACGGCACCGTCGTCTCCACCGACGACGGCCCCCGCGCCGGCACCACCTACGAGAAGATCTCCCAGCTCGAGCCGGTCTTCCGCCCGGACGGCACGGTTACCGCCGGTAACGCCTGCCCGCTCAACGACGGCGCCGCCGCCCTGGTCGTCATGAGCGATACCAAGGCCAAGGAGCTGGGCCTGACCCCGCTGGCCCGGATCGTGTCCACCGGGGTCTCCGGCCTCTCCCCCGAGATCATGGGCCTGGGCCCGATCGAAGCGGTGCGCAAGGCGCTGAAGCTGGCCGGCAAGACCATCGGCGATATCGACCTCTACGAGATCAACGAGGCCTTCGCGGTGCAGGTGCTCGGTTCCGCCCGGGAACTCGGCATGGACCTGGACAAACTGAACGTGTCCGGCGGCGCCATCGCGCTGGGCCACCCGTTCGGTATGACCGGCGCCCGCATCACCGCCACCCTCATCAACAACCTCCAGACCCACGACAAGCAGTTCGGCCTGGAAACCATGTGCGTCGGTGGCGGGCAGGGCATGGCGATGATCATCGAACGCCTGAGCTGAGGTCGAGGCAGACAGCATCCGGTCGGTGAGGACGGACAGCGGTAGCTGACAGCCGAGGCCACCGAAAACGACCTCTCCGCGGATGTCATCCGTGGGGAGGTCGTTTCTTTTCGCGGGTGCGGCTGCGGGAGCTACTGGGCGAAGTGGCCGGAACCGTAAACGCTCGACCCGCGCACTCGTGGGTTACGCCGGGCAGGCGCGTTCCATCGGACGACCCGACCGGCTGTGGACGCAATCGCGGTCACGGCGCGTACTTGTGGACGCGCTACTTCTCCTCCTGCCGACGGACCATCTCGGTGATCCAGATGGGGGCGAACGGGGAGGTGCAGCCCGGAGAGGTCGGGTAGTCCTCGAGCACCTTCAGCCGCTCACCGATATCGATCGCCCGGGCGCGGTACTCGGGGTGTTCGATCCCGATCCGGGCCAGGCAGGTGTTCATAGCCCATTGCAGGCGCTCCGGGGCGTCTGTCATCCGCGCTTCGATGATGTCGAGCAGTCCGGGAAGGTCGAGGCCGTCGGGCTTCTTGCCCACCCGGTCGGCGGTCAACTCCCACCCGGCGCTCGCCACCCCGGGGTCGGGATCGTCGAACCAGGTCACGCGGAGTTCTTCGGCGTGCGGGTTCTTCTTCACCACATAGGTCACGAGCCAGTCGTGCACCTTGGGGGTTCGCGCGTCCCGCAGCATGGCGTCCAGCTCGTCGCGTGCGAAGGATTTCGGGCGGCAGATCAGCAGCGCCAGCAGGCGCGCCGAGGTGTCACCGGACTCCCATAGTCCGCGCGCGAGGCCCTGCTGGGTTTTCAGCCGTTTCGCGACCGCACGCAACCGGGTGAGGTTCACGCCGTGATCGTCGCCGTGCTTCTCGTTCACCGCGCGGATCTTCGGGTCCGCGAGGTCGGCCAGCTCGGCCAGCACCTCGGCCACGGTCGTCTCGACCGGCGTCGTCGGGGCCACCTCGGTCTCCTGCCTGTCGGGTACGGGATACAAGAAGCCTAGGGCCGGACGGGTCCGGTTCCTCGTCCTGCGGCTCGGGCCGGCCGCACCGGGCTCCACGCGGTGGCCGGGCCGAGGCGACGACATCGAACTCACGGGTGCGGGTCACTCCGGATCTCGGAGATCTCCGCGTCGAGGCTGTCCGGAGAGCCCGGCTGCGACCACTTCGGTCGCTGTCACCAGATCCGCGAAACACACGAGCGGCCGCCACACCGGCAGTTCCCTGGCCTCCCGTGCGGTCAAGTGCGGGATCACGACCACCTCGGCGGCGTAGTCGAGCGCGTACTGGACGGCGATCCGCGCCGCGAGCTCCGGCCCGGTGTCGGTGTACACCGTGTACACCACCCGGAGGTCGTGAGCTCGCGACAGCCGGTCGATCTCCGCGTTGTCGCAGCCCGGCCGGCAGAGCACGACCGCGCGTCTGCCGAGACTCACCGGCGCGCCGCGGCCGCGTAATCCGCCGCCGCCGCGTAACGCGGACAGCGGTGCGCCGCGTGGACATCCATCACCTGGTGTGCGTGCGCGTAGCCACGGATCGGTTCCTGCGAGCGGCAATGCGCGGTGGGGTGGTCGGCGGGTAGCGCTCGAAGCCCGTCCGCGAACCGGCGCAGAATCGCCGGGTCGTCGGTTACCCAGTGACGACCCGCCTGCCAGAGCCGTAGCGTGGCGGCCATGGCGAGATTGTGCGGAGCGCGGGTGGGCAGGGACGGTGACTCCTTACGCATCAAAGCCTCATCTCGTAGTCGTAGGCGCATTCGTCCGCCCGCTATCGTCGGAAAGCGATTCGGTCGGGCGGCCGCACAAAGGTAAGAACCCGTCGAGTCCTCGAGGGGTACGGTTCGTACCCCGCACCGCTACGCTTAGAGGACAGGATCACCAGCGAAAGGGGCTGCGGTGGCGATCAATTCCGACGAGAACTCACCGGTCGGTGCCCGAATCAAGAGGTTGCGTGAGCGGGCCGGTATGTCCCGGCCGGCTCTCGCCGGGCTCCTGGGACGGTCGGCCGAATGGCTCAAAGCCGTCGAAAACGGACGTCTACAACCACCCCGGCTACCGATGTTGCTGCGGATCGCGCGAGCGCTCGAGCTGAACGATCTCGCCGAGCTGACCGGTAACGGGCATGCGGTCCCGGTCTCGGTATTCGCGGGTGAGCAGCACAGCGCCCTATCCGATGTCCAAGCGGCCCTGACCGACTACCGCCTGACCCTGCCGACCTCTCCGTCGAACATTCACCACCTCGAAGAACGACTGCGGCAGGCTTGGACCGTTCGGCACTCCAGCCCGGACCATCGAACCCAACTCGGCGCACTCCTGCCCAGCTTGATCAAAGATGCCCAGAATGCCGCACGGACGCAGGGAGAGGACCGCAGGCAGGCCCGGCGCGTACTTGCCGGCGTCTATCAACTGGCCGATTTCTATGTGGCGTATCAACCGGCCACAGAACTGGTCTGGATGGTGGCCGACCGCGCTTTGTCCGAGGGCTACGCAGCGGACGACCCCTATGTGATTGCGTGCGGAGCTTGGGCGATGACCCAGCCGTTGCGCGACTCGGGCCGCTGGGAGGAGGCGATCGCGCTGGCCCGCGCCGCCGCCGAGCAGTTGGACCCGTACCTGGACCGTGCGGAAACTCCGGATGACTGGCGCGGAATCCACGGCGCGCTGTATGCCGAGATGGCCTATGTCCACGCCCGCCGTGGTCGGTACGGTGACGCTTGGGCGAATTGGGAAAAAGCAGATCAGACGGCACGGGCACTCGGTCCGCGGTATCGGCATGTGCAGACCTCGTTCTCCATGCAGGTGATGGCCGCACACGCGACAACTCTGGGGGTCGAATTGCGCAGGCCAGGCGAGGCGCTGCGGTCCGCGCATTCGTTCGACGCCGACCTGATCGCCTCCATTCCCCGTCGCAGCAGGCACTTCATCGAGGTCGCCCGAGCCCATTTCCAGCGGGAGGAATCTGTCGCGACGCTCGCCCTACTGGACAAATCGGCACGCACTGCGCCGGAAACCATCCGGTACAACGGCTATGCCCGTCAGATGCTGCACACACTGATGGCGAATCCGCCGTCGGGTATGCGCGCAGACGTCAAGGATCTGTGCGAACGGGTCGGGATTGCCCCGGCCGCGTGAGAACCGGCAACCATCACCACACATCCACGTTGACGGGCGATGAATTCGGGGCACCGGCGTCGGTGAACGACCAGGTCATCTCGGACTCGAAAACGCATACCACTCGCGCGATCCCGGCCGATCGACGACCATTGGACAGGTGATCTGCCCGCACTGCGCGAAGAGTCTGCTGCGCCGCGAGCGCACCGGACGGCGGTGTCCGGCGTGCCGGCGGGAGTTCGCGCTGGAGCCGAAGGAGAGCCCGGCGCGAATGCACGACCTGCGGATGCGTCGCCTGGCCGAAAAACTGAGCGACGAAGGCAATCTGCGCTACACCCCCACCCAGCTGTGGTACGCGGCCACGCGCCGGGATGTGCCGAGTGTGGACCGCGGTTACCACGCGGCGCTCGGCTGGACGTGCGGGATCATCGTGGTGGTCGGGTTCATCTGTGTGGTCAGCGGTTTCGTTCCGGTGTTACCGGGCATCGGCACGGGGCTGCTCCTGCTGGTCGTTGTCCCGCTGCTGCTGGCCTCGGCCAAACCGTGGTTGCGGCAGCGGACCACGGTGCGGATACCGGTGACACCGCGAGAATTCCGCACCGGGGTGTTCGACCGCTGGACGCAGATCTACGGCGGGCCACCGTCCGGAATGGTGACCGAGGACATTCCGCTGCCCGCGGTGCGGCAACCGCGGGTGGCCCTACTGTGCGCGGATCGTTCGGTACTCGCCTGTCTCGCCGCGAACAACGCCGCCGCGGTATGGGAGCTGGCCCTGGCCGATCGAGTGGACCGGCTGCCACCGGAGGTGCCGGTCCTCGTCCTGCACGACGCCGGTCTGCCCGGCGTCGTATTCGGAGCGCACGCCCGGGACGCGTTGGGCTCCCGGGCAATCCTGATCGGACTGTCCGCGAAGTCGGCGCTCACGGCCCGCTCGGCGGTGCGGTTACGGGAGCTGCCGGACCCGGCGGCGCCGCCCGTACCGGAGTGGGCCGCCGGATCCGAGGCCGAACGGGACTGGCTGGCCGACGGCTGGTGGTCACCGGTCGCGGCGCTGCCGCCCGCGGCGCTGCTGGGCGTGGTGGAGCGTGGTGTCGAACGAGTCCAGGAGGCCGCCGACCCGGACCGGCAACGCGCCCGGGAGATAGGCTTCCTGACGTGGCCGAACAGTTGACACCGGCCCGGTGGACGCAGCGGGTATTCGATCGGTTGCTACCGGTCGCGGCATCCCGGGCCGCCGCGCCGAGCGGGATCCGTTTCACCGAACGCCAGCTCTACTACGAACTCTGCCGGCTGCTCGCACCGGCGCCCCGGCTGCCGCGCCGGATCGCGTTCACCGTCCCGGCACCGCTGTCCTTCGCCACCTTTCACGCCGCCCTCGCCCGGCACGGCGAGATTCCCGGCCTGCTCACACCGGCACCGCCCCGGACCGCACCGCCGGGAGCGCACACTCCCGAACCCGACCTGTTCGACTACGGCCTGCCGCGCCTGCTGATCTGCCAATCGCACACCGTCGCGCATATGCTGCGCGCCAACGGTCTCCCGATGGAATCGGCGACACCGGTGCTCGGCGCGGCCGAACTGCCGCTACACCCCGGTGTGACGGCGATGCTCGCCCGCGGCGCGGGTGAGGTCTACGTATTGCACGAAGCGAGCGCGGCGGGCCTCTCATTTCCCACCCGGCCGGCCGAACTCACCGGGATACCCCCGGGTCTGCGCATGGTGCCGCTGGGCCTGCGGCCCCGGCAGGCCATGGGATTGCACCTGTTCCACATCGACGGCCCCACCGTCGATTCGGGACGACCACCGGAGGCACCATGCGCGCCGGACGCGCCGGGCCCGGCATTCGATGGCCGAGGATCGATGCGGCGAGGTCCGGAGGTGATCACACCGCCGGAAGTGACCGGCGTAGCACCGCCGGCCCGGCTGCTCACCGAGGACCAGCCGGGCCACGAGCCGGGCTCGGGCTTCCTGGACGAGCGGGAAGAAGCCTGGCTGCGGCGTGGCCGGATCGTCGAAGTCGAGGCGGTCCATCCCGCCGTCCTGCTGCGCTCGGTGCATCGACTGGTCCGGGGAGTACGCACCCCGCCACCGCCGTTGACCCAGCTGCGGCGCGCCCGCCGCAGCGGGTTCCTGACCTGGCCCGCCGCCTGAGCGTCCGCCGCACGAGAGGAGGCCACTGTGTCCCGATACCAGCAGCTCGCCTATACCGATGAGCTGCTCGCCGACGACACCGTACACCGGCGCTACGCCGACGGGAGGCAGGAGTGGCGGCGCCGCGGCCCCGGCGGCACGGTCACCTGGCAGGACGACCGGGGTGGGTCCGGGGTCGACGAGCCGCTGGGCCGACGGATCGTCAAACGGACCCTGCGCGACGGCTCGGTCCGTTACGGACGCGAATCCGGTTACGGCCGCACCCTGTGGAGCGACAGCGTGCTGACGGTGAACCGCTCGTCCTTCGGCGGCAGGCTCGGCACGATCCTCGCCGGCGTCGCCGGTGGCGCCCTGCTGGGCGCGCTGGTGCTGCCCCCGATATCGCTGACCTCGGCGGAGGAAGAGGAACTGCGCAACCAGGCGGCGCAATCCGGTAGCGGCGGCGGTGAGAGCGACGGCGACTACGGCGACTGGGGCGACGGATACGGTGACGACGACGATTTCGGGTGAATGCTGAATGTCTCGATGGTGTGCGTTCCTGACCGGCGACGATCCGTCCGCCCACCTGCGGGCCGTCGGTGGTGAACCGGTCACGGCCCGCGGTGGGCACGCCCTGGGCCTGCTCGACGGGCCGGGCACCGCGCACGGCCCCTTCGTCGCCGGCGAGCTGAGCGCGGTCGGCGAGGTCACGCTGTTCAACGCCGACCGGCTACGCGCCCGCCTCGGCACCGAAGCTCCACCGCCCGGCGTGCCCGACGGTGAACTGCTCCTGCGCTGCTACGCCCGCTTCGGGACCGCGGGTCTCGCCGCCGCCGAGGGGATGTTCGCGCTCGCCGTCGCCGACGGACCCGATCTGGTGCTCGCGCGCGATCATCTCGGCGCCCGCACCCTCTTCCACGCCCGTTCGGCGGCGGGCTGGGCCGCTTCGACCTCCTTCCGGGCGCTGAGCCGCTGGCCCGCGCTGCGTACCGGGCTGCATCTGCCCGCGGTGCGGTCCTTCCTGACCTTCGCCTATCTGCCCGGACGCGAAACCCTCCTGCGCGATATCCACGAGGTCCTCCCGGGCCGCTGTGTGCGGCTGCGCCCGGACGGCACCTCCGACGAGCACACATTCTGGGAACCGCGCGAGACCGCGGACGAGCGATCCGTCGACGAACACATCGCGGCGCTCCGTGTCCTGCTCGAAGACGCCGTCGCCCGGCGGCTGCCGCCCGGGGAACCCGTCGGCGTATTGCTGTCCGGCGGGATCGACAGCAGCCTGGTCACCGCGCTCGCCGCGAAATCGCACGACCGGGCCGTCCATACCTATTCGATCGGTTTCGGCGCCGACGCTCCGGACGAACTCGGCTACTCCGGACTCGTGGCGGCGCACTGCGGTACCGAGCACCGGGTGCTCACGGTGCCCGGCGAGACGATCGCCGCCCGGCTGGCGGATACGGTGGGCCTGCTCGACTGCCCGGTCGGTGATCCGCTCACCGTGCCGAACCTGATGCTCGCCGAAGCCGTCGCCGCCGACGGAATCCGCGTCGCGCTGAACGGAGAAGGCGGCGACCCGGTGTTCGGCGGCCCCAAGAACCTGGCGATGTTGATCTTCGAATTGTCCCGTGAGGACCCCGATCCCGACGCCCGCGCCCACGCGTACCTGGGCAGCTACCGCAAATGCTACGGCGATCTGCCCACCCTGCTGACCCCGGAGGCACTCGCCGCACTGGCCGGAGCGCCGTCCCCGGCCGAACACGTCGCGCCCTACCTGCGCGGGGACCGGATGACCGGCCTGCTCAACCGACTACTGCACACCAACCTGCGCACCAAGGGCGCCCACCACATCCTGACCAAGGTGGAACGCCTGACCGCCGCCAGCGGGATCGAGGGCCGCGCCCCACTGTTCGACCGCGCCGTCGTCGACCATTCCTTCGCCGTCCCGCCCACCGCGAAACTGGCGGGCACCAGCGAGAAATGGATCCTCAAGGAGGCCGTGCGCGATCTGCTGCCGCCCACCATCGTCGACCGCCCCAAAAGCGGTATGCGGGTTCCGGTGCAGCAGTGGCTGGACGGCCCGCTCCGCGATCCGGTCCACGACCTGCTGCTCGGCCCCGCCGCGCGCGCCCGCGGACTCTTCCGGCAGGACACCGTGCGGGCCTGGTTGCGCGGCGAGGGGGCGCTGCTTCCCCGGCAGGGCGGCAAACTGTGGCTGGTGCTGTCGCTGGAATTATGGCTTCGTTCGTTCGAGGTGGGGCCGTGACCGCCGGCCGCGCCTCCAGTACCGAGGAGTCGGCCCAATGACCGAGCCGCGCATCAAGAACCATGCCGATGACGAGAACGAGATCCACGATCTCGCCGCATTCCGGGACGCGGGCCGCAATGTCGTGACACCGGTGGCACGGTTCGCGCCCGAGGTGGCCGGGGTAGTGGTGGACGCGTTCGCGCAGATCGTCCGGACCGCCAAGGCCACCCGGGCGGCGAGCACACCCGACGCCCAGGGCATCGTGCGCGCGCAGACCTTCGAAGAAGGCGATGTCTACCTGCTGGAAACCCCTTTCGAAGGTTTCTTCGCCGATCGCTACCTCATGGATTTCTACGACGCCGCCGAACGCGGTATCTGCTCGCGGATGCACCTGCACACCGGGCTGCGCTTCGTCCGCATGATGACCGGTCCCGGCACTCATATCCGGGTCGGTGCGCTGTCCCCCTTCGTCGTCACCGATGTTCCCGGAGTGACGCCTTTCCGGCCCGAGTGCTTCACCGACGACCTGCCCGACACCCCGCCCGGCGTGCACCGGACCCGATACAACCTGATCGTGCCGCCGTGCTCGTTCGTGGATATGCAGATCCCCCGCGGGGTCAGCCACCAGTTCAATGCCGTCGGCCCGAACGCGGTGATCGATTCGGTGCACCCGGAGGAGTCGATCGAGGTCCTGCGTGAAGGGATGGCGGGTTACAAGATGATGGCCCAGACGGTGTTCCTCGCCCGGGAGCTACCGGAGGCCGCCACCTGCACCGACCTCACGCCCGGCGGGTCCTGAGCGGTCCGGAAACTGTGCCGTACCAGGAAGAAACCGGCTCCGACCGGCACCGGCGCTACGCCCGCCGGGTCGACGCGGGAAATCTACCCGGCGTATCACCTGATCGGGATGGCCGATCGCTCGATCCTCGGCCCTGATCGCGGTACGCGGACGATTTCGGAAGTCGGCGCTTCCGAAATGGTGCCGTATGTTCGGTCGGGATATGACGACTCTTCTGCAGGTCGGTTCCGGGCCGGGCCGGGCCGGGCCGGGCAGGCTCGACGACCGGGAAAGATGTGCGGGTGAGCTGCTCGGAGATCTCCCAGATGCGTTTCGCGTCGTACCGCGCAGCCGGGAATAGAGGGCCTGTTCGGCGGGTGGGCCGGACAGGTGCCGGAAACCGCCGGGACCGTACAGGAGGCCGCCGCCCGCGTCCGGTGCGGTCGCGGCCACCAGAGCCGGGAGCAGGGCGGTTTCGACCGTCCCGAAAAGAATGCCGCGCCGGGACAGCGCACGGATGGCACGGACCGCGACGGTGTCCTGTGTCCGGCCGACCTCGGGACGCGCGGCCAGCAGGCTGGTGGGGACGACGCCGGGGTGGGAGAGATTACTGATGATCCCCCAACCCCCGGCCCGGCTCCGCCGATCCAGTTCGAGCCCGAACAGGCCGAAAGCCATCTTGGACTGCCTGTACGCGCGGCGGCCGTTGTAGAACCGTTCCCAGTTCAGGTCGTCCCAGTTGATGGCGTTCTCGTTCGCGGCGCCACTGATCTGCGAGGTCACCCGCGCACGGCCCGCGCGCAGCAGGGGCAGCAGGTGGGCGACCAGGGCGAAATGCCCCAGGTGGTTGCTGCCGAACTGCAGCCGCGGTGCGTCCGCCGGCAGCTCGGTTCGCGTTCTGTCCAGAAATCGCAGAAAGCGGATATTGTCGGCGGACAATTCGCCGACCGTGTTCTCGCCCGGCGCAGACATACAGGAGAATGAGCGGGTGCGGAAGGAAAGTGTTTCACAGGAGCCGGGGCCGATGGCGCCGGCGCCGCGGCGAACGGGCAGTTTCCGGTTCTGGCTGGCCGAACAGCGCTGGGAGTGGTCCGACGAGGTCTCGGCCCTGCACGGCTACGCCCCCGGCGAGGTGGAACCGACTACCGAGTTGCTGCTGGCGCACAAGCATCCCGAGGACCGCGGGGGAGTCGCCGACACACTGGCGATGGTGGTGAGCGCCGGTGCGCCGTTCAGCAGCCGCCACCGCATCATCGATACCGCCGGCGAGGTGCACCACGTACTGGTCGTCGGGGATCAGATGCTCGACGACAACGGCGCGGTGACCGGCACCACCGGCTACTACATCGACATCACCGACACCCTCGGCGAAGAGCGCCAGGATGCCCTCGACGCAGCGATACCCGGGATGGTCGCGGCGCGGGAGCTGATCGAGCAGGCCAAGGGCGCGGTGATGGTGATCTACGGGATTTCGGCCGAACAGGCCTTCCGGGTGCTGATCTGGCGGTCACAGGAGACCAACACCAAACTCCGCGATCTGGCCGCCAAACTGGTCGCCGCGGTGGGCGAGTTCGGCGGCACCGAGACCCCTACCCGCACCCGCTTCGACCACCTCCTGCTCACCGTCCACGAACGACCCGAGCCGTGACCGAGGGTGGAAGTCGCGCCGGGGTTCGGCAGTGGAACACCCTCTGATCGGCGTCCGGACGCGAAACGGCTCCCACCGGAGTGGGAGCCGTTTTCACTCGGTCGCGGTCGCTACCAGTCGCTCTGGAAGTAGCTCAGCAGGCACAAGACCTCGTCATCATGGTGTCGCTGCGGCGTCGGGCGGCAGCGGCCGCACCCACGGGCCGGTGTCGTCGCGGACTCCGGAGGCCGCGCGAGCCGGTACGTAGTTGGGGTTCTCGATGATCCCGGCACTCGGGTCGTTTTTGTCGCGCAGTACGCCCATCACCTTGTCCGCCGGAATTCCACCTTCGAAGGCTATTTCGTTCTCCGGTGCGAGAAGGCTTCCATCGCGCATCAGGTTCCAGTGATCGACATCCACACCTCCGGTGGCATCTCGGATCACATACACATACCCGTCTGCTCCGTACCCGTGCGGACCATCCGCGTGGTCCGCGGCGTTGGCATGTTCGGTCGAGGTTCCGATATACGCGGAATCACCGTATTCGCCTTGATGATCGCCGAGATCGCGGTTGTCGCCCCTGGGGGTGAAACCGTGCTCGAATATTATCGCCGGAGGCCGCGTATCTCCTCGGTATACAGTTCGCATGTACGGCAGCCGGTAGCGCAGACCGGCCGAGAACGGCAGCCCGAAGCCGCCTTCCCTGGCCTCTCGTTCGAGTCGATCAGCCAGTTCCCACATACCCTGGTCGAACTCGCGGCCGGTGATCCCTCGACTTCCCAGATGGACACGTTGTAACCGCATGGCCTCACCCCACGTCGACTCGTCCAACATCAGATCGGCGACCGACGAGTTCGGGTTGAAGGACGCGGGCATGCGATGCTGTGCCACATACCTTCGTATGTCCTGGTAACTGGGCGGCGGATCGGTGTCCATCGCGAACACGGGCGGTGCGGGCTTCTCGACGCGGTCGGGTCGTGGCCTGGTGCCCAGGTCACCGCTGCCGCGGCCACCGTCCCGGTCGACGCGGCGAGGCTCGTCCGCAGGTTGTCGCGCCGACGAACCATCCTGCCCACGCCGGGTGCGGATCGATGCGGTGTCCACGCTGCGGGCGAGAGCCGCGCCGGCGTTGTCGCCGGCGTCTGCTCCGGTCGCGCCACTCCGGATAGGGCCGGTCGTGCCGGAATAGCGAGACCTGATGGCGGAGGCCACCTGTCCGGTGGCATTGTGAGCACGTCGAGCAATGGCCAGCATGGCCTCTACGAGGACCTTACTCATCCAGCCCGTCACATCCTCATCCCGCAAAGCGTGAAATCAGGATAGCGAGGGTTCGTGTCGATCAGGCCTTTCCGGACAGGAACGAGCTGTTACCGGGACTGCGGTGCGTTCTCGCCACGTCGGCGTCGATTCACCTCTGGTCAACGCCCGTATACGACGACGGCCCCCATCGAAATGAGGGCCGTCGTCGCACAGTGTCGTTGCTACTAGTCGCTCTGGAAGTAGCTCAGCAGGCGCAGGATCTCCACGTAGAGCCAGACCAGGGTGACCGTGAGGCCCAGGGCCACACCCCAGGCGGCCTTCGGCGGGGCCTGGGCGCGGATGAGCTGGTCGGCGGCGTCGAAGTCCAGCAGGAAGCTGAACGCCGCGATGGCGATGACGACCAGGCTGAAGATGATGGCGATGGGGCCGCCGTCACGCAGGCCGAAGCCGCCGTCGGTGAAGAAGCTCGCGATCAGGTTGCCGACCACCAGGACCAGGATGCCGATCATGGCGCCGATCAGCATGCGGGTGAAACGCGGGGTGACCCGGATTGCGCCGGTCTTGTAGACGACGAGCATGCCGGCGAACACACCGAAGGTGCCCAGGATGGCCTGGCCGATCATGCCCGCGCCGCCCGCGCCGCCGAAGCTGATATCGGTGAACATGAACGACAGGGCACCGACGAAGACGCCTTCGGCGACCGCGTAGGAGAGCACCAGCGCCGGGTTGTCGGCCTTGTTGCCGAAGGTGGCGACCAGCACCAGAACGAGGCCGATGAGACCACCGCCGATGACGAACAGCGGCGCGAGGCCGTTGTTCGCGCTGGTCAGCAGGTAGGTGACCAGCGCGGACAGCGCGAGGACACCCAGCGTGATACCGGTCTTGGTGACCACGTCGTCGATGGTCAGCGACCGGGTCGGCGCCTGCGGGTAGGGCTGCTGATACTGCTGCGGGTACTGCTGCTGGTTGCCGTACTGGTAGCCCAGCTGCCCCGCGCCGGCGGCAGCCGAGCCGAAGCTCGCGTAGCCGGTTTCCTGCCGCGGCAGATTCTTGAATACCGGATTGCTTGTGGCGCGCACCGCAAATCCCTTTCTCGGAGTTCGTTGGCCATACCGGAGCACGACCGTCGGCTCGAGCTGTTACTCGATATCCAACTGTCCGTCCAACGATCACGACCCCCGGTGGAGTTCCCGGGCGGGACGACAAGACAGACAAACCGGACCTTACCGCCGGTCCGGCCCGGATGGACCGCGGACCGGAATACCGGCCGACCGCCGGAGGCCGCGCACGACCTCGCCGGATAGCGATATCGCCTGTTCACAGGGTGTCGAACCCCATTGCGCAGGGGTCTCACCTATCACCGGGACGCCGCACCGGTGGCGTACGTCTCCGCCGCGGCGGCGCGCTACATCACCATCACGAGGATCACAATGATGATGAGCAACCCGATCAGCAGCCCGATCGTGACGGCCACGGTCGGACTGAGTGGCCGCGAAGCGGGCCGCGGGGTAGGCGCCGCGACCGCGGCGGGCCGTGGCGGCTGCGGCTGCGCGCGCCGGGGCAGGGGGCCGGAGCGGGGGCTGCGCAGGCCGGCGGCGGAGTTGCGGGCGGCCCAGGCGGGGATGGTGCCGTCCTCGGTCCGCACCGGGGCGCCGAGGATATTACTCGCGGCGCCGGGCCCGAAAGCGGCGGCGAGGATCTCGTCACGCGCCTCGGCCATGGTGGGACGACGCTGCGGGGCCGGTTCCATCATGTGCAGCAGGGCCCGGGTGAGCGCGCCGCTGCGACTCGGCGGAATGATCTGCGCCATGGCGGCGCGCTCCACGATGGCGCCGGTATCGTCGTCCATCCCGAACGGCGGCTGCCCCTCGATGGCGGTGTAGAGGGTGGCGCCGAGGGAGAACACATCGCTGGCCGCGGTGGGCTGGGCGCCGCGCGCGACCTCGGGCGGCAGATAGGCGGGCGTACCGGTGATCATTCCGTCCGGTTCGTCGGCGGCCTCGGTGATATTTCGGGAGATACCGAAATCACTCAGCTTCGCCATCCCGACCCCGGGGCCGCGATCGGCGACGAGGATATTGCCCGGTTTGATATCGCGGTGCACGATCCCGACATGGTGCGCGGCGGCCAGCGCGTCGGCGACCTGGGCGCCGATCTGGGCCACCTCGATCACCGGGAGAGCGTTCACCAGGGCGAGCGCGCGGGCCACGCTGCGCGAGGGTAGATGCTCCATCACCAGCCAGGGTTCACCGGCCTCGATCACCACGTCGTACACGGCGATGGCGTGTTCGTGGGACAGCTTCGCCGCGACCCGGCCCTCGTGCACGATCTGATCGCGGACCCGCCGGGCCTGGGCCTCGTCCATACCGGCGGTGGACAACACCTGTTTGATGGCGACGTCGCGGTCCAGCAGCCGGTCACGGGCCTCCCATACGGCTCCCATACCGCCACCGCCCAGCTTGGACTGCAGGCGGTATCGGCCGGCCACCAGATAGTCGGGGCCGACGATGGGACGGGGGCGATCGATCATGGGTGTGAGACTAGCCGAATTCGGTGGTAGCTGGCCGGATTCGGAACCGGACCGCGCCACCCGCGACTTCGTTCACCGCAGTGGGGTCGCCGCGGTGCCGGAGGTACTTCCGGGGGCGGGTTTCAGCCGATAGTCTGTCGAATGTATGTTCGAACCAGAAGTTAGCTGGATCGGTGCCGGCCACTTCGGTGCGACCGGCCGTCCGTCCGGCGTCCGTCGCGGAAGTGGGTGAAAAGTATGACGGCACGGCCACCGAAGGCGAGCGGCGCCCAACTGCGGCAATTGGCCCAGATGCGGCGCGCCCGGGCGGCGGGCGGCGGCTGCGTACCCGGCCCCCCGGCAACGCCACGCGGCGAGCACGGCCTGTCCGCACCGGTGGCGCCGGCGACGGGCTTGCGGCGGGAAATCCTGCCCGTACCTCCGGCCCTGGCGCCCCTGCTGCCCGAAGGCGGCCTGGTCAAGGGCAGCGTGGTGGCCTACACCGGCGCCGGATCGTTACTGGCCGGATTGCTCGCCGCCGTCACCGAACCGGGCGGGCACGCGGCCACCGTCGGGCTGCCCGGGCTCGGTCTGCTCGCCGCCGCGGAGATGGGTGCCCGGCTGGATCGGATCGCGGTGGTCGCCGACGCCGGCCGGGACCCGGCGGAGGTGGCGGCGGTGTTGCTCGACGGTATGGAACTGGTGGTGCTCGGTCTCGCCGGCGACGCCGTCCCCCCGGCTCGCGCCCGGGTACTCACCGCGAAAGCCCGCGGAAAGAACGCCACCATGATCGTGACCGGCGGCTCCTGGCCGGCTCCGGACCTGAACCTGGAAGCGAAGGTATCCGGCTACACCGGGCTCGGGACGGGCAGCGGGCGTATCCGTTCCATCAGCCTCGACGTCGAGGTCCGCGCCAAAGACGGTGTACCGCACCGGGGCCGGTTGGCCGCCCGCCCACTCGCCGGCCGGGTGGAGTGGATCGCGCCGGCCGACACGGAAGCCGGCGAGGGCCGCGCACCGGAACGACAGGAGCGGTCGGTTGCCTCCTGACCGGCCCGCACCGGGCACCGCCCGCGGTGGTCCCCGGGTCCTGGCGGTGTGGTGCCCGGACTGGCCGGCGGTCGCGGCGGCGGCGAGCGCGGGGTTGCCGCCGGAACAACCGGTGGCGGTACTCCACGCGAACCGGGTGGTCACCTGCTCGGCCGCCGCCCGCGAGGCGGGGGTGCGCCGCGGTATGCGCAAACGCGAAGCCCAGGGCCGCTGCCCGGAACTCGTGGTGGCACACCAGGACCCGGACCGTGATGCCCGGCTGTTCGAACCGGTCGCCGCCGCCGTGGACACCCTCGCCTCCGGCGTGGAAGTGCTGCGCCCCGGCCTGCTGGCCCTATCCGCCCGCGGTGTCGTCCGCTACTTCGGTTCCGCCGAGGCCGCGACCCGCCGCCTGCTCACCGCGCTGGCCGCCGCCGGGGTGGAGGCGCGGGTGGGTATCGCCGACGAACTACCCACCGCGATCGTCGCCGCCCGGCACGGGACCCTCGTGCCCCGGGGGGGCGACGCCCGGTTCCTGGCCCCGCTGCCGATCACGGAGCTGGCGGCCGAACCGGGCCCGGCGGCCGCGGAACGGGCCGCGCTCATAGATCTGCTGCACCGGCTGGGCCTGCGCCGGATCGGGGATTTCGCCGAGCTGACACCGGCCCAGGTGACCTCCCGGTTCGGTACGGACGCGATCCGCGCGCACCGCGCCGCCCGCGCTCTACCGGAACGGCCGCCGGCACCGCGCCGGCCCGCACCGGATCTGGAGGTCCGGCTCCCCTGTGATCCCCCCATCGACCGGGTCGACCGGGCCGCGTTCGCCGGCCGGCTACTGGCCACCCGGCTCACCGCGGCGCTGTCGGCCGCCGCGCTGGCCTGTACCCGGCTCGAGATCCGCGCCGGAACCGCAACCGGTGAGAACCTGTCCCGGGTCTGGCGCTGCGCCGAACCGCTCACCGCCGACGGCGTCGCCGACCGGGTGCGCTGGCAGCTGGACGGCTGGCTGACCCGTCCACCGGACGGCCGTCCCACCGGCCCGATCATCCTGCTGCACCTGGTGCCGGTGGAGGTGGCGCCGGCCGGCGCCCTGCAACTGGGTCTGTGGGGCGATACCGGATCGGGTGACGAACGCGCGCTGCGCGCCCTGGTCCGTGTCCAGGGCCTGCTCGGTGGCGACGCGGTGCAGGTGGGTGTACTCAGCGGCGGACGCGGGCCGGCCGAACGGGTCACCATGGTCGCGTTCGGCGACGAACGCGCCCCGCACACCGATCCGGCGCCGCCCTGGCCGGGCCGGATCCCCGAACCCGCCCCCGCCGTGATCATGCTCGACCGTCCACCGGTCACCCTGGAATCCGCCGACGGCGCCCCGGTGCGGATCACCGAGCGCGGCGGGTTCAGCGGACCCCCGGCACGGCTGCGCTGGGGGCGATCCAGTTGGCGGCTCACCGCCTGGGCCGGTCCCTGGCTCCTGGACGAACTGTGGTGGTCGCCCGGATCGGCACCCAGCGCCCGCGCGCAAGTCGAACTACCCGGTCCGCACAGTCTGCTGCTGTTCGCCGAGAACGACCGGTGGTATGTGGAAGGGCTCTACGAATGACTTCCTCCCGGCGCCGCTGATCGCGTCGAGTGCGGAACCGACGCGTTTCCTCCCCGCCCTGAAGGACGGGGCTTCCACGCTACGGAGATTCGGTGACCGCCGCGCTCAGTACCCGTCGCAGGCGTCGAACGCCGCGTCCTTGTCCGCGTTGAATGCATCGATCTGTCCGTTCACCTCGTCGACCGAGGCATTGCGTTCCAGCAGGTCGGCCAGTGATTTCAGATTGTCGCGGTAGGTGCGCATCGGACTGGAGACATCGTTGGGCACATCGGGGTTCAAGTTCTGATCGATCTTGTTGGCGGTATCGCGCAACGCGGTGATCGCGGCCTGTTTCTTGGGCTCGAGATCGGGCGCCTTCGCGTCACTGGCATCGATATAGGCGTTGAACGCGTCGACCGCGGGATTGTTGTTGTCGCGCAGCGCCTCGCATACATCGGTGGCGGCGGCCGCCGCGGCGGCGGCTCGCGACGAGGATGCCGCGGCCGACGACGATTTGACCTCGGAGGTGTACAGCTGCAACTCGGACTGGTTCACCTGGGCGGTACCGGTCACGGTGTTCGAGCAGGCAGCGATGAAACCACCCGCGATGAGCACGGTCACAGCGGTGGCGAGACCGGCTCGTTCGAGTCGTCGCATAGGTGTTGAACTCCCCTCGGATGCCCACGACCCCGTATTTTCGCCCCGGCGCGCCGGACATCTGAGCCGCCGGTGCTGTCAACCGTACTGCGTCGGGTCGTATTTCGACCGCCCAGCCTCGTCATTGATCATCAACCGATACCGGGCGCACCACACGCTACCTGGTGGCGATATCGATGACCAGGCGATTCGGCATGGTGGCGGTCGATACCGTGAAGCCCGGCCGGTCGTCGGCAACCCCGACGAACGATTGCGTGACCCCCTCGAAAACCGTGGTCCGGTACACCCCGGCGATCCCGGGAACCGCCGGATCGGTGGCCGGGTCGGGGCCGGAGTAGGGCGCCACCCGGCTGTCGAAGGGGTAGGCCGACCCGGTGATCCGCACCTCGAGCACCGATTCGCCCGCCACCTCCAGTTCCCGGCCGCTGCCGTCCTGGACCGCCCGGCCGGTGTACCACACACTCCAGCCCGGAGTGCCCTCCCCGCCGAGGTCGTATTCCACGCGATCGAACCCCGCATGCCTGCTCAGCCGGATATCGGTCACGGTCAGCGCGGCCCCCGGCGAGGCCCCGGCCTGTTTGGGGACCGTATCGTCGGGCGCGGGCACCGGCTCACCCGGCAACGGCACCGGTGGCGGCGGCACACCGGGGGTGTCCACTTCCGAACTCGGCACCGCCGGCACCAGCTCCGGAGAGCTAACCGGTGGTGTGGAGCCGGAGTGGGCACATCCCGCGAGAAAACCCAGCATTGCCACCACTACCAGAACACGCCCGGTACGCATGCGGCCGATGCTAACCGGCGTAACCGCTGTCCTGCGGGAACATGCTCTCTCCCGGTGTGCCACGGCCGGCAGGCGCCCCAACCGGCCCGCGGGGGCGCGCGCAACGGGTCCACCGGCCATCCGGCGGGGCGGCCGGCGGGCCGCGGCAACGATCTAGCACACTTGACCTGTGCGAGATGTGGAGGACCTACTGGAACGGTTGCGCCGCTATCCGGATGTGGAGGCCGCCAACCTGTACGCCGTCGATGCCGCCGACCGCCTGATTCTCGACGTAGCCGCGGAAGCGCTCACCGAAGCCGCCGCCGCCCGGGAAACGGTCGCGGTGATCGGTGACGGTTACGGCGCCCTCACCCTCGGCGCCGCCGCCGCTCACGACCTGCACGGAATCCGCGTCCACCAGGATCTGCTCACCGGCGAACTCGCCCTGGCCGCCAACGCCCGGGCCCACGGTCTCGCCGACCGCTACACCTCCCATCCGCTGGACGAGACCTTGCTCCGCGGTGCGACCGTCGTCCTGCTGCGGCTACCGCGCGTCCTGGCCGGTCTGGCCGAAATCGCCGAGGCCGTCGCCCGTTACGCCCATCCCGCGGTCCGCGTCTTCGCCGGCGGCCGCGACAAATACCTGACCAAGGCCATGAACGAGATACTGGCCGAATCGTTTTCCGAGGTGCGGGCCAGCCGCGGCCGGCAGAAATCGCGCACCCTGCTGGTCCGCGGCCCGAAACCGGTGGGCGCGCCCCGTTTCCCGGTACACGAGCACATCGATGAGTTCGGAATCGACGTGGTCGCGCACGGCGCCGCGTTCTCCGGCACCCGCCTCGATATCGGCACGCGGTTCCTGCTCGAACATCTGCGCGCCATGAAACCCGACGCCCGCGACGCCGTCGACCTCGGCTGCGGTACCGGGATACTGGCGGTGGCACTGGCCAGGTCCCGGCCCGGGCTGGCGGTGGTCGGCACCGACCAGTCCGCCGCCGCCGTGGCCTCGGCCACCGCCACCGCCGCCGCCAATCAGCTCACCGACCGGGTCCGGGTGGTCCGCGACGACGCCATGTCCGGCGCCCCCGACAACAGCGCCGACCTGGTCGTATGCAATCCGCCGTTCCACGTCGGCGCCGCCGTGCACACCGGATCGGCCATCAAGATGTTCGCCCAGACCGGCCGGGTACTACGCCCCGGCGGTGAGCTGTGGACGGTCTACAACAACCACCTCAACCATCGCACGGTGGTCGAACGCATGGTGGGACGCACCGAAGTGATGGGCCGCAACCGGAAATTCACCGTCACCCGCTCGGTACGGGGTCTGCACGACCCCGCCCGCCCCTGACGCCGCCAATCAGTCGATACGCCGCCGATGCGCCCAGCGAGTGAGCGCGTTCCGGTTGGACTGCTGCGTTTTACGCAACACATTCGACGCGTGGGTCTCCACCGTCTTCACCGAGATGAACAGTTTCTCGGCGATCTCCCGATAGGTGTAACCGCGCGCCAGCAGACGCAATACCTCCAGCTCACGCGGGGTCAGCGAATCCAGCTCCGGATCCAGCGGCGGCTCGGGCACCGGAGACTTCCCCGTGAACGAATCCAGGACGAAACCGGCGAGCCGCGGACTGAACACCGCGTCACCGCCGGCCACCCGGCGGATCCCGTCGGCCAGTTCGGCCCCGGAAATCGTCTTGGTCACATAACCCCGGGCACCGGCCCGGATCACCGCGATCACATCCTCGGCGGCATCGGACACACTCAACGCCAGACACACCGGACCGCTGTCGATACCGTGCAACACCGCCACCCCGCCCCCATCGGGCATATGCACATCCAGCAACACCACATCGGGCTTCGCGCTGTTGATCCCCACCACGGCCTCGGCCACCCCACCGGCCTCCCCGACCACCTCCATATCCGTCTCCCGGCTCAACTCGGCCCGCACTCCGGAACGGAAAACGGCGTGATCATCCACCAGAAAAACCCGCACGCCCACCCTCTCTGTGTTTATTTGCGGCGCCTTCGGCGCCGCGGGGTCGAGGCCCCCTCGGTCCCGCCGTTCAGGCCTCGAGACTCGAGCCTTCGGCTCATGCGCTTTCGAGGCCTGAACG
>NZ_JBKOOL010000081.1:0-24931 GCF_046764065.1 Nocardia sp. NPDC002869 | reverse complement strand
GAACGCGACGGCGACCGTATCGGTCGCCGTCGCGAAGTGCCGTGCGCGGTGGGTGCGCGGGCCTCAGACCGTGAAGCCTAGCGCCCGCAACTGTTCCCGGCCGTCCTCGGTGATCTTGTCCGGACCCCACGGCGGCATCCAGACCCAGTTGATCTTCAGATCGTCGACCAGCCCGCTGCGGACCAGGGCATTGCGGGACTGATCCTCGATCACATCAGTAAGCGGACAGGCGGCCGAAGTCAAGGTCATATCCAGCACCGCGGTGGTCTCCTCCACCCGCATTCCGTAGACCAGGCCGAGGTCCACGACATTGATGCCGAGTTCGGGATCGACCACATCGCGCATGGCCTCCTCGAGATCGGCGAGCTGCGCCAGGTCCTCGGCCGAGAGTTCGGCGTCGGGGCCGGCCGCCGGCTCCGGCGCGGTGGCCTCGGTGGCAGAAGTATCGGTCATGCTGTTTCCCCGTTCCGTGAGCGGTCGGTCGCGGACGCACCGGATCCCGCGGCGGAATCGGCCACGCCGTCGACCCGCAGCACCGCGTCCTTGAATGCCATCCAGCCCAGCAGCGCGCATTTCACCCGGGCCGGGTATTTGGCGACACCGGCGAAAGCGATACCGTCGCCGATTACGTCCTCGTCGCCCTCGACGGTGCCCCGGCTGCCGATCATCTCGTTGAACGAGTCGACCACACCCAGCGCCTCCAGAACCGGCAGTCCGATCACCTGATCGGTCAGCACCGAGACCGAGGCCTGGCTGATCGAGCAGCCCTGGCCGTCGTAGGACACATCCTCGACCTCGCCGTTGTCGCCGAGCCGCACCCGCAGCGTCACCTCGTCACCGCAGGTGGGGTTGACGTGGTGCACCTCGGCGCCGAACGGTTCCCGCAGGCCGCGGTTGTGCGGATGCTTGTAGTGATCCAGGATCACTTCCTGGTACATCTGCTCCATGCGCATGTTCTAGGCAACCCCGAAGAAGCTCTGGGCCTTCCGCACCGCGGCGACCATCTTGTCCACCTCGTCCACGGTGTTGTACAGCGCGAACGAGGCGCGGGCGGTCGCGGCGACACCGAAACGCCGGTGCAGCGGCCAGGCGCAGTGGTGACCCACCCTGATCGCCACGCCCTCGTCGTCCAGGATCTGGCCCAGGTCGTGGGCGTGGATTCCGTCGGCGAGGAAGGCGACCGCGCCACCGCGGTCGACGTTCTCGATGGGACCGATGATCCGCACACCCGGTACGGCGCCCAGCCCGGCGAGCGCGGCGTCGACGAGGAGGTGCTCATGCGCGGCCACCGCGTCCATCCCGATCTCCTCGAGATAGCGCACGGCGGCGCCCAGCCCGATGACCTGTGAGGTCATCGGCACCCCGGCCTCGAAACGCTGCGGCGGCGGCGCGTAGGTGGTCTGCTCCATGGTGACGGTCTCGATCATGGAACCGCCGGTGATGAAGGGCGGGGTCTCCGCGAGCAGCGCTCGCTTCCCGTACAGCACACCGACCCCGGAGGGGCCCAGCATCTTGTGCCCGGAGAAGGCCGCGTAGTCGACATCCAGGGCGTGGAAGTCGACCGGGGCGTGCGGTACCGACTGGCAGGCGTCGAGCACCACCAGCGCGCCCACGGCGCGGGCCCGGCGCACCAATTCGGCGACCGGCGCCACCGCGCCGGTGACATTCGACTGGTGGCTGAAAGCCACGACCTTGGTGGCCGGCGACAGGTCGAGCGAGTCCAGATCGATGCGGCCGTCGTCGGTGACGCCGTACCAGCGCAGGGTGGCGCCGGTCCGGCGCGCGAGTTCCTGCCAGGGCACCAGATTCGCGTGATGCTCCAGTTCGGTGATCACGATCTCGTCGCCCGGGCCCACGTGATACGGAAACCGGTCGTCGGAGAACGCGTAGGTCACCAGATTGAGCGATTCGGTCGCGTTCTTGGTGAACACGAGCTCGTCGGCGGCGGCGCCGACGAAACGTGCGATCTGCGCGCGGGCGTCCTCATAGGCATCGGTGGCCTCCTCCGACAGCTGGTGCGCGCCGCGGTGCACGGCGGAATTGCTCGCCAGCAGGAAGTCGCGTTCGGCGTCCAGTACCGCCAGCGGCCGCTGCGCGGTAGCCCCAGAATCCAGGTACACCAGCGGCTTCCCGTCCCGGACCGTACGGTTCAGGATGGGGAAGTCGGCCCGGATCCGGGCGACGTCGAAGGCGGGAAGGGTCGCGGTCATGTCAGGCTCCGGCTCCGGCCGTCTGGGTGAATTTCACGTATCCGTTCGCGTCGAGTTCCTCGGCCAGCTCCGGGCCGCCCTCGGCGACGATGCGCCCGCCCACGAAGACGTGCACGAACTGCGGCTGGATATAGCGCAGGATCCGGGTGTAGTGGGTGATCAGCAGGACCCCGCCGTTCTCCCGCTCCCGGTAGCGGTTCACGCCCTCGGAGACGATACGCAGCGCGTCCACGTCCAGGCCGGAGTCGGTTTCGTCGAGGATGGCGATCTTCGGCTTGAGCAGGCCCAGCTGCAGGATCTCGTGCCGCTTCTTCTCGCCACCGGAGAAGCCCTCGTTCACGCTGCGATCGGCGAAGGCGGCGTCGATATCGAGCTCGTTCATCGACTCCTTCACCTCCTTGACCCAGTGCCGCAGCTTCGGCGCCTCACCGCGGACCGCGGTCGCCGCCGTACGCAGGAAGTTCGACATCGAGACGCCGGGGACCTCCACCGGATACTGCATGGCCAGGAACAGTCCCGCGCGCGCCCGCTCGTCCACCGACATCTCCAGCACGTCTTCACCGTCGAGGGTGATCGACCCCGAGGTGACGGTGTACTTGGGATGCCCGGCGATGGCGTAGGACAGCGTCGACTTACCGGAGCCGTTGGGGCCCATGATGGCGTGCGTCTCGCCGGATTTCACGGTGAGGTTCACACCGTTGAGAATCTTGACGGTGTCCCCGTCCGGGGTGGCGACCTCGGCGTGCAGGTCCTTGATTTCCAGGGTGGTCATAGGGTGTCGAATTCCTTCGGTGGTCTGGGAGGCCGGGTGGTCGGTCAGGCGCCGATCGCGGCGAGTTCGGCTTCGATGGCCGCCTCGAGCCGCTCGGCGACCTCACCGACTCCGATCTTCTGGATGATCTCGTGGAAGAAACCGCGCACCACCAGGCGGCGAGCTGCGTCTTCCGGAATACCGCGGGCACGCAGATAGAACAGCTGCTCGTCGTCGAACCGGCCGGTCGCCGAGGCGTGGCCCGCGCCGACGATCTCACCGGTCTCGATCTCCAGGTTCGGCACCGAATCGGCACGGGCGCCGTCGGTGAGCACCAGGTTGCGGTTGATCTCGAATGTGTCGGTGCCCTCGGCCGCGGCCCGGATCAGCACATCGCCGACCCAGACCGTGCGGGCATCACCCTTGGGCGAATGAGGATCGCCCTGTAGCGCGCCCTTGTACAGCACGTTCGATTTGCAGTGCGGCACCGCGTGGTCGACCAGCAGGCGCTGTTCGAAATGCTGGCCGGCGTCGGCGAAGTAGAGACCGAGCAGTTCGGCGTCACCGCCCGGGCCCGCGTAGCGGACATTGCCGGTGAGCCGGACCAGGTCACCGCCGAGGGTGACCGCGGTGTGCCGCAGCACCGCGTCGCGCCCGACCAGGGCGTGATGCGCGGTGGCGTGCACGACGTCGTCGGCCCAGTCCTGGACCGCCACCACCGTCAGCTTCGCGCTGTCGCCGAGCACGAATTCGATGTTCTCAGCGTAGGTTCCGCTGCCGCGCTGGTCGATCACCACGGTGGCGACGGCGAATTCCGCCAGCCGTATCTGCAGATGACCGTAGGCGGTCTTCCCCTCGCCAGGTCCGGTGATCCGCACGACGATAGGCTCGGCGACCTCGGTCTCCTTGCCCACGGAGAGGATCGTCGCCTGCTCGAAACCGGAGTACGCCTGGGCGGCGACCCGATCGGACGGGGTGCCACCCTGCCCGAGCCGGGCATCGTCGCGGCCCACCGTTTCCACAGTGACCCCGGTGGCCTGCCCGACCTCGACCCTGGCCCGCCCGTCGGCGGTCGCGGTGCCGTTGTGCAGGCCGCGCAGGCGGCGCAGCGGGGTGAACCGCCACGCCTCGTCCTTACCGGAGGGGATCTCGAAGGCGTTCACGTCGTAAGAGGTGAACACCTCCCCCTTGTTGATCGCCGGAGTACGAGCCTCGGCGGCCTCGGCAACATTGTCCAATGCCATCAGCCGACGGCTCCTTCCATCTGCAGTTCGATCAGGCGGTTGAGTTCCAGCGCGTACTCCATCGGGAGTTCCTTGGCGATGGGCTCGACGAAGCCGCGCACCACCATGGCCATCGCCTCGTCCTCGGTCATACCGCGGCTCATGAGGTAGAACAGCTGCTCCTCCGACACCTTGGACACGGTCGCCTCGTGACCCATGGTCACGTCGTCCTCGCGGATGTCGACGTAGGGGTAGGTATCGGAGCGGCTGATCGTGTCGACCAGCAGCGCATCGCATTTCACCGTCGACCTGGACCCGTACGCGCCCTTGTTGACCTGCACCAGGCCGCGGTAGGAGGCGCGGCCGCCACCGCGGGCCACCGACTTCGACACGATGGTCGAGGAGGTGTGCGGGGCCAGGTGCACCATTTTGGCGCCGGTGTCCTGGTGCTGTCCCTCGCCGGCGAAGGCGACCGAGAGCACCTCGCCCTTGGCGTGCTCACCGAGCATCCACACGGCCGGGTACTTCATGGTGACCTTGGAACCGATATTGCCGTCGATCCACTCCATGGTGGCGCCCGCTTCGGCCTTGGCCCGCTTGGTGACCAGGTTGTAGACGTTGTTCGACCAGTTCTGGATGGTCGTGTAGCGGCAGCGGCCGCCCTTCTTCACGATGATCTCGACGACCGCCGAGTGCAGCGAATCGGATTTGTAGATCGGCGCGGTGCAGCCCTCGACGTAGTGCACGTAGGCGCCCTCGTCGACGATGATCAGGGTCCGCTCGAACTGGCCCATGTTCTCGGTGTTGATCCGGAAGTAGGCCTGCAGCGGGATATCCACGTGCACACCGGGCGGCACATAGATGAAAGAGCCACCCGACCACACCGCGGTGTTCAAGGCGGAGAACTTGTTGTCCCCGGCCGGGATGACCGTGCCGAAGTACTCGCGGAAGATCTCCGGGTGCTCCTTCAACGCGGTATCGGTGTCGAGGAAGATGACGCCCTGCTGTTCCAGGTCCTCGCGGATCTGGTGGTACACGACTTCGCTCTCGTACTGGGCGGCGACACCGGAGACCAGCCGCTGCTTCTCCGCCTCCGGGATACCCAGCTTGTCGTAGGTGTTGCGGATGTCCTCGGGCAGGTCCTCCCAGCTCTCGGCCTGCTTCTCGGTCGAGCGCACGAAGTACTTGATGTTGTCGAAGTCGATGCCGTCGAGGTTGGAGCCCCAGTTCGGCATGGGCTTGCGATCGAAGATGCGCAGCGCCTTGAGCCGGTTCTCCAGCATCCAGGCCTGCTCGTCCTTCTTGGCCGAGATATCGCGAACGACCTCCTCGGAGAGACCACGCTGCGCGCTGGCTCCGGCCGCATCCGAGTCGGCCCAGCCGTAACCGTATTTACCCAGCGAGGCAATGGCCTCCTCCTGGGTGAGCGGTGGCACCTGGTCGGTGGTGGTCGTCATTCGGCGCTCCTTCCGGAGTCGTTCGGTGCGTCCGTTGCGGGCTGTGCAACGGTTGCAGGTGAAGCGTGTTTCGGTCGATCGGCGGCTGCCGCGGGCAGCACCGTCAGTGGTACGTGGGTGGTGCAGGCGCAGTCCCCGTTGGCGATGGTGGCCAAGCGCTGCACATGGGTACCGAGAACCTCCCGGAAGGCCGCGAGTTCGGCCTCGCACAGTTCGGGGAATTCCTCGGCCACATGGGCGACCGGGCAGTGGTGCTGGCAGATCTGCACACCCGCGCCGACGCGGCGGGTACTCGCCGCGAACCCCGCGTCCGAGAGCGCCGTGGCGATCTCCTCCGCCTTGGCCGCCGTACCCGTTCGCACGGAATCGCCCGCGGTGGCGGACTCTTCCGCCGCCGGCTCCGCACGGTGGCCGGGGAGCGGTTCGATCCCGTCGACCAGGGTGCGTGCGCGTTTACGGGCGAAAGCGGTGACCGCTTCCTCGCCGCCGATCTCGCGCAGCTGCCGGATGGCCGCACCGGCGAGATCGTCGTAGGCGTGACCGAGCATGCCGCGCCCGGCCGCGGTGAGCTGATACTGCTTGGCCGGCCGTCCGCGACCCTTCTGCTGCCAGGGCGCCGACCGTCCGGCGCGGGCCTGACCCGATTCGATGAGCGCGTCCAGATGCCGGCGCACCCCGGCGGGCGCCAGGCCCAGGGCACTGCCTATCGCGGTCGCGGTGATCGGCCCCTCCTCCAGCAGCAGCCGGACGATGGCGGCGCGGGTATGGCCTTCACCGCCGGTCGCGGGCACGCCGACGGACCCGGTACCGGCCCGGTGACCAGCCCTTTCGTCCACATTCGGCAAACCCATAGTTTTCACAACATCAGTGTGGCGGAATTCGTTCCCGAAATCTAATAAGGGTGCCCTGAGCAGGCGGGTCGCTGATCCGCCCACGTCCGGCCGGATACGCCGAAACCGCCTGTTCGGGCGAAAAAGTGCCGCTCGGGCCGCCCCTGCCGGATCAGTGCAGTGATGTGCTTCACTGCGCCGGAGGTCCGGGCGGCTCGCGCGACCCCGCGCCGGAGAATTTGCTGCCCGGCTGCACCCGCGCCCCGCGCTCCGCCGGCCGGACGAGCCGCCGGGCTCCCCGGACCGCGCGCCCGGAAGCCCTTCGCGGAGCCACCTGCGTCGGACACCATGCGCCGGGCAGCGGACACCCCTGGTAGCCAGAAGATGTCCGGCCGGGGGCCGGCGCCTCGGCAACCGGTCGCTGCGCGTCCGGCCCGCCGCGCGCTGCCGCGGCCCGGGCACCGGCAGCGCCCCCGGCGAACTAGTCTCGGTGACCGTGGCAGGACAGGCAGGCGCCCCGGGCGCAGTGGCGTCGCGCGGGCAGCGCGCACTGAAACTGGTGCGGCGCGCCCTCGGGCTCGATGTCCCGCCCTCGGATCACACCATCGCGATTCTGCACAGCGACGAATCCGAGGTCCCGGGGCTCGACCGCCGGGAGCGGGCACAGCTGGACCGGATCCGGCTGATGGGTGCCACCGGCACGGTGCTCATGGCGATCAGCGCCCTCGGTATCGGCGCGCAGCCGGTGCACCAGAATCCGACCTCGGGCATGCGGGTACTCGGTATTTTCGCGCGGGCGCACACCGGATCACTGGCCATGTGCATGGTCGGCACGGTGACCGTGGTGCTGGCATGGCTGCTGCTGGGGCGGTTCGCCGTCGGCGGGATCGGCGGTTCGCCGCGGCACCGGCTGACCCGGCGCCAGTTCGACCGGACACTGCTGCTGTGGATCATCCCGCTGTGCGTGGCGCCGCCGATGTTCAGCAACGACGTCTACTCCTATCTGGCGCAGAGCGAGATCGCCGCCCGCGGGATCGACCCGTACCAGGAGGGCCCCGTCGCCGGGCTCGGTATCGACAATGTGCTCACCAACAATGTCCCCAACATCTGGCGCGAGACGCCCGCACCCTACGGACCGCTGTTCCTGTGGATAGGTCACGGGATCGCCGAGCTCACCGGGGAGAACATCCTGGCCGGGGTCTGGGTGCACCGGCTGCTGGCCCTGGCCGGGGTGGCGCTGATCGTCTGGGCCCTGCCACGACTGTCCGTGCGCTGCGGGGTGGCGCCGGTGAGCGCGTTGTGGCTGGGTGTCGCGAACCCGCTGGTGCTGTTCCACCTGATCGGCGGGGTGCACAACGACGCGCTCATGCTCGGCCTGATGCTGGCCGGCCTGGAGTTCATGCTGCGCGCGATCCACGGGGTCCCCGGGGACGGCGGGCCACCCCCGCTGGACGGCCGCGGCTGGACCCTGCTGGTGGGCGGCGCGGTCGTGATCAGCCTGTCGTCCTCGGTGAAGGTCACCTCGATCATCGCGCTGGGCTTCGCGGGAATGGCCCTGGCCCGCCGCTGGGGGCCGGGGCTGCGGCCGATCCTGGCCACGGCCGGATTGCTGGGCCTGATCGCGGTGGTGGTGACCGTGGTGATCAGCATGGCGAGCGGTCTCGGTTTCGGCTGGCTCTACACCCTGAACACGGCAAACGCGGTGCGCAGCTGGATGTCGCTGCCCACCGCCCTGGGCATCGTCACCGGATTCGGCGGTGTCCTGCTCGGCCTCGGCGACCACACCACCGCACTGCTCAGCATCACCCGGCCCATCGCCGCCGTGGTGGCGGGTTTCATCACGGTGCGAATGCTGGTCGCCACCTGGACCGGACGCCTGCATCCGGTCGGCGCGCTCGGGGTCTCGCTGGGCGCGATCGTGCTGCTGTTCCCGGTCGTCCAACCCTGGTATCTGCTGTGGGCCATCGTGCCGATGGCGGCCTGGGCCACCCGGCCCGCGTTCCGCGGCCCGGCGATCGGAATCTCCGCGGTGGTCAGTGTGATCCTCATGCCGCGCGGCGCCGACCTCGAGGTGTTCCAGATCGTGGGGTCGGCGGTGGCCACCGTAATCGTGTCGCTGCTGTTCATCGTGGTCACCCGGAACTCACTGCCCTGGCGGGTACAGCAGGGGGTGTCGGCCCCGTCACAGCCGGCCGGGGCCTACGGTGGAACCTCGTGACCGCTTCCCGGGTGCCCGCCGTACAGGTGGACCACGTCGCCAAACGCTACGGCGAGACGATCGCGGTGGACGGTATCGGTTTCACCATCGAACCCGCACAGGTTTTCGCCCTGCTCGGCCCGAACGGCGCCGGTAAAACCACCACGGTGGAGATGTGCGAGGGCTTCGTCCGCCCGGATTCGGGGCAGGTGCGGGTCCTGGGCCTGGACCCGATCGCCGATTCCGAGCGGCTGCGCCCGCGGATCGGAGTGATGTTGCAGGGCGGCGGCGCCTATCCGGGCGCACGTGCCGGGGAGATGCTGGATCTGGTCGCCTCCTATTCGGCGAACCCGCTGGACCCCGCGTGGCTGCTCGGCATGCTGGGCCTGGCCGACCACCGCCGCACCCCCTATCGCCGGCTCTCCGGTGGCCAGCAGCAGCGGCTCTCGCTGGCGTGCGCGCTGGTCGGCCGCCCGGAGATCGTCTTCCTCGACGAACCCACCGCGGGGATGGACGCACAGGCCCGGATCCTGGTGTGGGAGTTGATCGACGCGCTGCGGCGCGACGGTGTCAGCGTCCTGCTCACCACCCATCTCATGGACGAGGCCGAGGAACTGGCCGATCACCTGGTGATCATCGACCACGGGCGCATCGTCGCCTCCGGTACGCCGGCCGAGGTCACCGCGCACGGTGCGGCCGGACAGTTGCGTTTCGCCGCGCCACCGCATCTGGACCTGGACCTGCTGCAGTCGGCGCTGCCGGAGGGATTCGCGCCGAAGGAGACCAGCCCCGGCTCGTATCTGGTGGAGGGCGAGATCAACCCGCAGGTGCTGGCCACGGTGACCGCCTGGTGCGCCCGGGTGAACGTGCTCGCGACCGATATCCGGATCGACCAGCGCCGGCTCGAGGATGTCTTCCTGGAACTGACCGGACGGGACCTGCGCGCATGATGCGATACCTCCGCCTTCGCTCCGGTCTCCGCGGACCGCTTCGACCGGCTTGGAAGGAAGACCTGTGACCAAGCCTGAACTGACGGCCGACCGGTTCGAGCCGGGTACTTTCGCGCCCGCGCCCCGGCCCGCGCCGCGGGCGGCCATGTTGCTCGCGCAGACCCGGCTCGATCTGGTGCTGCTCCTGCGCAACGGCGAACAACTGCTGCTCACCATGTTCATTCCGGTGACGCTGCTGATCGGGCTGGCGCTGTTGCCCTTCGGCGACATGGGCCCGGACAAGATCGACAAGATCGTGCCCGCGGTGATGATGGTGGCGGTGATGTCGACCGCGTTCACCGGCCAGGCCATCGCCATCGGTTTCGACCGCCGCTACGGGGCGCTCAAGCGACTGGGCGCCACGCCCCTGCCGCGCTGGGGGATCATCGCGGGTAAGAGCGGGGCGGTCCTGCTGGTGGTGATCCTGCAGGCGGTGCTGCTGGGCCTGATCGGGGTGGCGCTGGGCTGGCGGCCGACACCGCTGGGGTTGCTGCTGGGCGCGGTGCTGATCGCGCTGGGTACCACCACGTTCGCGGCGATGGGCCTGCTGCTCGGCGGCACGCTCAAGGCCGAAGTGGTGCTGGCGCTGGCGAATATCCTCTGGTTCGTCATGCTCGGTATCGCCAGCGTGGTCTTCGCCTCCGACGAACTGCCCACCGCGGTCCACACCCTGGTGCGACTGGTCCCTTCCGGTGCGCTGGCGGTCGCGCTGGAACACGCGCTGAGCGGCGGCGTCGACTGGCTGGGAGTGGGCGCGCTGATCGTCTGGGGTACCGGCGCGGGCCTGCTCGCGGCCCGCTGGTTCCGCTTCGAATGATCTTCCACGACACGTTGTAGTAGTCCGGGTGCGGGCCGGCGGTGGCCGCCCGCTACCATCGGGACGTGCTGTATCGCGCATTCTTGCGACTCGTCGACCGGCTGCCGCTCCCCTCGCGGCGCACCCAGCTGCTGATCGCGCTGGCGGTGATCGCCTCTCAAGCCGGCATCGCCGTGACCGGCGCGATCGTCCGAGTCACCGCGTCGGGTCTGGGCTGCCCCACCTGGCCGCAGTGCTTCCCGGGCAGTTTCATCCCGATCGGTGTCTCCGAGGTGGCCGTGCTCCATCAAGCGGTGGAGTTCGGCAACCGCCTGCTCACCTTCGCGGTGACGCTGTGCGCGGCACTCATCGTCCTGGCCGTCACCCGGGCCCGGCGGCGGCGCGAAGTGCTGGTCTACGCCTGGCTCATGCCCGCGGGCACCGTCCTGCAGGCGGGCATCGGCGGTATCACGGTGCTGTCCGGGCTGCTCTGGTGGACCGTCGCGCTACACCTGCTGGCGTCGATGCTCATGGTGTGGGTGGCCGCGGTGATGTACGCGAAGGTCGCCTCCCCCGACGACGGCGTCGACACCGTCCGCGCGCCCGCCCCGCTACGCTGGCTGACCGCCCTGAGCGGAGTCGCCCTGGCCGGGGTACTCGTCGCGGGCACACTGGTAACCGCCGCCGGTCCCCACGCCGGCGACAAGAGCATCGACCGCCCGGTGCCCCGGCTCGAGGTGGAGATCGTGACGCTGGTGCATCTGCATTCGCAGCTGCTGGTCGGTTACCTCGCCCTGCTGGTCGGGCTCGCCTTCGGGCTCTTCGCGACCGGTATCACCAAACCGGTACGGGACCGCCTGTTCGTCCTGCTCGGGCTGGTACTCGCGCAGTCGCTGGTCGGCATCGTCCAATACTTCACCGAGGTCCCGGCGGCGCTGGTCGCGATCCATGTCGGTGGCGCGGCCCTGTGCACCGCCGCGACCGCCGCGTTGTGGGCGTCCCTGCGTACCCGGGAACCCCTGCCCGCCCCGATCACGGAATCGAGCCCCCAGCCGGCCTGACAGGGCCCACGCCGTACGGCTCCCACGGGACGCGCCACGGCCGATCCGGTACTGCCGACAGCCGACCCCGGTCCTCCCCGGGGGCATGCCACCACCGTGCCGCGTCAGGTGCCGCTCGGCCCGTTCTGGTAGCTGCGCGCCACCAGCGCCGAGGTCAGGTACCACAGACCCGTGGGGATCGCGGGATCGAATCCGGTGAGCATCCGGACCCGTTTGAGCCGGTAGTCGAGCGTATTGGTGTGCATATGCATCAGCCGGGCGGTGCGCTGGCGATTGAAATTGTTGGCGATGTGCTGGCGCAGCGTTTCCAACAGTTCGGGATGTTCGTCGAGCGGATCGAGGATGGCGCTCAGGTGCTCGCGGGCCGGGCCCGGCCGGGTGATCTGGAATTCCAGGGCCAGATCGGTGAACCGGTGCAGACCGCCGCCGTCGGTGATGCGCTGCACGGTGTCGAGGAGTTCATGAGCGCGGTCGGTGGCATCGGGGATCTCGGCGGTGGCCGCGGTGACGACGGTGCCCGTGACGGGTACCTGTGCCGCCTGCGCCAGGCGCGCGATCAACTCGTCCAAGGTGTCCTCGGGGAAAGCGTCCGCGGGCAACAGCACGGTGCCACCGTCGATACTCAGCAGCGACAGCGCCTTCTCCCCGCAACTGCGGGCGAGCTCGGCCTGGACGCGACGCAGTTTGCGCCGGGCGACGATCCGGCCGTCGACCTGCGGCGCGGATTCGTCCGGATGCGGCGCCAGCGCCAGCGCCAGCACCTGGTACGCCTCGGCGATCTCGATCCCGCATTCCCGGGCCATGGTGGCGGTACTGTGCCCGCCGAGCAGCGCCGAGGTCAGCGTGTGCACCGCGGTGTGGTGTTCGGAGACCACCCCCCGGTATTCGCCGACGTAGGCCAGCGCGACCTCCGAGGTGATCGTGTCCAGGATCTCCAGCATCCGGCGGGCGGTGTCGACCAGGGTCGCCGAATCGGCCGGCCCCGCGGTGACCATGATGCGATCGAATCCGAGTTTGAAACCCTCGTGGATGGCATGGTTGATCGTGTCGATCGGGATGCCCTCGCGGGCCCATTCGGCGGCGGCTTCCCGGACCTGTTCGATCTTTTCCGGCAGCTCGCGGCCGTCGAGCCGGCTCACCGTGAGTTCCAGGCAGAGCCGGGTGACCGCGGTGACATCACCCTGGAGCGCGTCGCCCGGAAGAGTCCCGCAGGGCGCCACGTGTTCCACGAAATGACCGACCATCTGACGCGACAGGGTCGATACGTCCCGCAGGTGGTTCGAGATCGGACGGCCGGACACCGTGAGTCTGGAACGGGTCGGACTGCTGACCGTCATATCGGCTCCTTCTACCCCGGGGCTGACGCTCGAGGCACTAACGGTAGCGCGAACCGGTTACTCGTCAGTAGTTTTTGATCGGGAAACTGTTCGAGCTACCTGCGGCCGGGCGCGCGACCTGTGAACACCCACAGGTGTCAGTTCTCGTTGCGAGCCTTCGGAAATCGCGTCTGACCAGCAACCCACCCCGCCATTTTCGCCCAGTGCCCGGTGCGCGGCGTGGTACGTGCCACCAGATCGCGTTCCCAGCCCTCGGCGGCGGTGAGCCCGTCCACCGCGTCGATCACAGCCTGCGCGGTGGCGATATCGGCGACCATCCGATCCCCGAGAACACCGTCGGAACCGACCAGGGTGAGCCGCACACCCCGGCGGCCCACCGGCTGCGGCACCGCCTCGGCCGAACCCCCGTGCGCGGCGACGAACTTGTGCACCGACTCGACGATCTCCCGGGGAGCGGCGACGGTGGCGGAATCTGTACTCATGCCGAGGAGTTTACCGGCGAGTAGGTCGGCGCCGCCGGACCCGGTCCGAACCACCGGTTGCCACGGCGGCGGCGTTCGGCACCGCCGCGGCGGACCCCTTCGTTCCGGGTGCGGGCACCGGTGTAGAACTGGATCCATGCGCGCGATCCAGGTAGACCGGCACGGCGGTCCGGAAGTGCTGACCCTCGTCGAGGTTCCCGATCCGGAGCCCGGGCCGAATCAGCTACTGGTCGATATCGATGCCGTCGGCGTCAATTTCATCGACACCTATTTCCGCACCGGTACCTATCCGCGCCCGGTGCCCTACATTCCGGGTTCCGAGGGCACCGGAGTGGTGGCCGAAATCGGCTCCGAGGTCACCGAATTCGCGGTCGGCGACCGGGTGGCGTGGGCGGCGGGGCCCAACAGCTACGCCCCGCGCGCGGTGGTGGACGAGGCGGTCGCCGTGGCGGTACCCGGCGATATCGATCCGGCGGTGGCGGCCTCGGCCCTACTGCAGGGTATGACGGCGCACTATCTGATCGAATCGGTCTACCGCCCCGAACCGGGCGAGACGATCCTGGTGCACGCGGGCGCGGGCGGGGTCGGGCTGCTGCTCACCCAGCTGGCCGCGGCGCGCGATATCCGGGTGATCACCACGGTGTCCACCGACGAGAAGGAGGCCCTGTCGCGCGGCGCCGGCGCCTGGGAGGTGCTGCGCTACGGCGACGATCTCGCCGAGCGGGTCCGTGCACTGACCGGCGGCGAGGGTGTCGCGGCGGTCTACGACGGCGTGGGCGCGGCCACCTTCGACGCCGGCCTCGCCGCGCTGCGGGTCCGCGGCACGCTGGCACTGTTCGGCGCGGCCAGCGGCCCGGTGCCACCGGTCGACCTGCAACGGCTCAACGCGGCCGGGTCGGTATTCGTGACCCGTCCCAATATCGCCCACTACACCCGCGACCGCGCCGAGTTGGACTGGCGGGCCGGCGATATCTTCGAGGCCGTCGCCGACGGCTCGCTCACCGTCCGGGTCGGCGCCACCTATCCGCTGGCCGAGGCCGAACAGGCACACCGCGATCTGGAGAGCCGGAGGACCACCGGCTCGGTCGTGCTGCTGCCCTGATCCGTCCGACCGGGCGCGGTCTCGGTAGTCGCGCGGCGAATTCCTCGTTGACCAGGGCAGCCTGTCCCATCGCCCGCATGACCGCGGCGTGCTGATATCACCCTGACCGATCTGATCTGGACAACGGTCCGGCGGCCCATATCCGGCTCGCCGGGCGATTCCGGGCCAGGCGCGTGCTGTTCGCGGGCGACGCCGCGCATGTGCACCCGCCCACCGGTGGGCAGGGTATGAAGACCGGCATCCAGGACGCCTACAACCTGGGCTGGAAACTCGCGGCCGCGCTGGCCGGCGACGAAGAGCCGCCCTCGACCTACGAATCGGAACGCCGCACGGTCGCGGCCCGGCTCGGTATCAGCTCCGCGCTCCTCGGCGAGCTCGTCGACGGGGCGGAAGACGCCATGGAACGCGGTGAGGAGACCCGCCGGCTCGATATCGGCTACCGCGACCCGGCCGACACCCGGCCCGTCGCGGCCGGCGACCGCGCCCCCGACGCACCGCTGAAGGGTGCCGACGGCCGGCCGCTGCGGCTGTTCGATCTCGTCCGCGGGCCGCACGCGACACTGCTCTGCTTCGGCGCCACGGGCGAGTTGCCCGCGTTGCCCGGCACCCGGAGTTATGCGGTGGTCGAGCCGGGCGCCTCGGTCCCCGGTCCCGCGGTGATCGACGTCGAGGGTCACGCCCGCGCTGCCTACCACGCCGGTGCGGGGACTCGGATCCTGATTCGCCCGGACGGCTATATCGGACAGGTCGACTGACGGCGGGCCGATTCCGGCAGGCCACCCCGAAAGCAGGCGCTACCCGGAGAACCGGGGCGGCTCACCAGGGCGGTGCCGGGGTTCAGCCGAAGAAGACGTCACCCAGCGTGGTCCAGCCGAGTACCGAATCGACGGCCAGGCCGCAGAACACCACCGCGAGGTAGTTGTTGGACTGGAGGAACAGCCGCAGCGGTTTGACCGATTCGCCCCGGCGCACCCCGGCGTAGAGCTGGTGGGCCATCAGCAGGAACCAGGCGCCGGCGACCAGGGCCACCGCCGTGTAGATCACCCCGGTGGCCGGGACCAGTGCCAGCGTGGTGAGCACGGTCAGCCAGGTGTAGATGACGATCTGTTTGGTGACGGTCCGTTCGGTGGCGACCACCGGCAGCATCGGCACCCCGGCCGCGCGGTAGTCCTCCTTGTAGCGCATGGCCAGCGCCCAGGTGTGCGGCGGCGTCCAGAAGAAGATCACGCCGAACAGCGCCAGGGCGGGCCAGCCGATGGTGCCGGTAACCGCCGACCAGCCGACGAGCGCGGGCATACACCCGGCCGCGCCGCCCCAGACCACGTTCTGCGAGGTACGCCGTTTGAGGCCGAGGGTGTAGACGAAAACGTAGAACAGGATGGTCGCGACGACGAGCACACCGCTGAGCAGATTGGCCTGCCACCACAGCCAGGCGAACGAGCCGATACCCAGGACGACCCCGAAGACGAAGGCGTGCGAGGTCGGGACCGCGTCCCGGGCGAGCGGCCGTTTGGCGGTCCGCTTCATCACCTTGTCGATATCGGCGTCGGCGACGCAGTTGAGCGTATTGGCGCTGGCCGCGCCCATCCAGCCGCCGAACAGAGTCGCCAGGATCAGCCGGATATCGACCTGGCCGCGGTCGGCCAGCAACATCGTGGGGATGGTGGCCACCAGCAGCAGTTCGATGACCCGCGGTTTGGTGAGCGCGATATAGGCGAGCGGGCGGCGGGCGACGCGGGCGAGCTTCTCGCTACCGAGGACGCGGTCCGCGGGTGCCGGAGCGGAATCGTGGGCGCCGCCGACCCCCGTGTCATGACCGATCCGCACTATCTCTCCTCGCACGCTGTGCTTCGCATCCGGTTTGGGAAGGAGCAGCGCGCGGCTGCGACGCGGCTACTACTACACACGATGGTAGACCCACGCCCGGTGCCCGCCGCCGCTCGCCCCTGCGCGCTCACCCGGGGGTCGCGTTCCGCGGTGCGCCCAGGCGCGGCCGGACACGGCGGCCATCCGGGGAACGACCGGCTCGCGCGACTGGCCGGGGGGCGTGCACGGGGGCGGCCGGTCGCAATTAGGGTAGGGGGTGTATGCGGCGCCACAGTCACCGCGCCGCACCGGTTCGCCACCCCGCCCGCCCCCAATTTCGACGCCTCGAAATGTCAGGAGAAACACGGTCGTGTCAGTGACAGACGACATCCGCGCCCTCACCCAGCCGAACCTTCCGGACGACTGGACGGATCTGGACACCAAAGCTGTCGACACCGTCCGGGTCCTGGCCGCCGACGCGGTGCAGGCCGCGGGCAACGGCCACCCCGGTACCGCCATGAGCCTGGCTCCGCTGGCCTACACACTGTTCCAGCGGACCATGCGGCACGACCCCGCCGACCCCGAGTGGGTGGGCCGCGACCGGTTCGTCCTGTCCTGCGGACACTCCAGCCTGACTCTCTACATCCAGCTGTACCTGGCCGGTTTCGGCCTGGAACTCGACGATCTGCGCAACCTGCGTAAATGGGGTTCGCTGACACCGGGCCACCCGGAGTACCGGCACACCAAGGGCGTGGAGATCACCACCGGCCCACTGGGCCAGGGCCTGGCCTCGGCGGTGGGTATGGCCATGGCCGCCCGTCGTGAGCGCGGCCTGTTCGACGCCGAAGCCGAGGCCGGGGCCAGCCCGTTCGATCACCACATCTACGTGATCGCCTCCGACGGCGATATGGAAGAGGGCGTCACCTCCGAGGCCTCCTCCCTGGCGGGCACCCAGCAGCTCGGCAACCTGGTGGTGATCTACGACGACAACAAGATCTCCATCGAGGACGACACCACCATCGCCTTCACCGAAGACGTGGCGGCGCGGTACGCGGCCTACGGCTGGCATGTGGAGGTGGTGGAGGGCGGCGAGGACGTCGTCGCGATCGAGTCGGCGCTGGCGGCGGCCAAGGCCGAGATCGGTAGGCCGTCGCTGATCCTGCTGCGCACCATCATCGGCTACCCGGCCCCGAACAAGATGAACACCGGTGCCGCGCACGGCGCCGCGCTCGGACCCGACGAGGTGGCCGGCACCAAGCGCGCCCTCGGTTTCGATCCCGAGCAGAGCTTCCAGGTCGCCGACGAGGTCATCGCGCACACCCGCAAGGCCGCCGAACGCGGCGCGCGGGCACACGCGGACTGGACCGTCGAGTTCGACGCCTGGGCCCAGCGGGCCCCCGAGGCCAAGGTGCTGTTCGACCGGCTGTTCAACGGACAGCTGCCCGAGGGCTGGGACAAGGGCCTGCCCACCTGGGAGCCCGACGCGAAGGGCCTGGCCACCCGTAAGGCTTCGGCCAAGGTGCTGAGCGCCCTGGGCCCGGTGCTGCCGGAGCTGTGGGGCGGATCGGCCGACCTCGCCGAATCGAACAACACCACCATCCCGGATTCGCTCAGCTTCGGCCCCGAGGCCATTTCGACCGGTATGTGGAAGGCGAGCCCCTACGGCCGGACCCTGCACTTCGGCGTCCGTGAGCACGCCATGGGCTCCATCCTCAACGGCATCGCCCTGCACGGTCCCACCCGGCCCTACGGCGGCACCTTCCTGGTGTTCAGCGATTACATGCGCCCGGCCGTCCGCCTGGCCGCGCTGATGCGGGTGCCGGTCACCTATGTCTGGACCCACGATTCGATCGGTCTCGGCGAGGACGGCCCGACCCACCAGCCCATCGAGCATCTGGCCGCGCTGCGCGCCATCCCGGGCCTTTCGGTGGTGCGTCCCGGCGACGCCAACGAAACCGCGTACGCCTGGCGCACCGTGATCGAGAAGCACAGCGGTAAGCACAATTCCCCGTTCGTCTCCAGCGACGCCGTGGGCACCGGCGGCCCGGCCGCGCTGGCCCTGACCCGCCAGGACCTGCCGGTCCAGGAGGGCACCAGCCTCGAGGGCGTCGCCAAGGGCGGCTACATCCTGGCCGAGGCCTCCACCGGCGTACCGCAGGTGATCCTGATCGGTACGGGCTCCGAGCTCCAGCTCGCCGTCGCCGCCCGCACTACGCTGGAGGAGCAGGGCATCGGTACCCGGGTGGTCTCGATGCCGTGCGTGGAGTGGTTCGACGCGCAGGACAAGGCGTATCGCGACGAGGTGCTGCCCCCGGCGGTCGCCGCGCGCGTCGTCGTCGAGGCCGGTATCGCGATGCCGTGGTACCGGTTCACCGGCGACGCGGGCGAGATCGTCTCGATCGAGCACTTCGGCGCCTCGGCCGATTACAAGACCCTGTTCCGCGAGTTCGGCTTCACGCCGGAGGCCGTCGTCGCCGCTGCGCAGCGCACGCTCGACAATGTGAAGGGATAAGGGCCCATGGCACAGAACGAGAACATCGCCGCCCTGGCCGCGGCCGGGGTATCGGTGTGGCTGGACGATCTGTCCCGCGATCGGATCAATTCCGGCAACCTCGCCGAACTGATCGCTACCCGCGGGGTCGTCGGAGTCACCACCAACCCCACCATTTTCCAGGGCGCCCTCAGCAAGGGTCATGCCTACGACGAACAGGTCCGTGAGCTGGCCGCCCGCGGCGCCGACGTCGACGCCGCGATCCGCACCATCACCACCGATGACGTCCGCGCGGCCTGTGATGTGCTGGCCCCGGTGTTCGAACGGACCGGCGGAGTCGACGGCCGGGTCTCCATCGAGGTGGATCCGCGGATGGCCTTCGATGCCGACAAGACCGCCGCCCAGGCGGTGGAACTGTGGAAGATCGTCGACCGGCCGAACCTGTTCATCAAGATCCCGGCCACCGAGGCGGGCCTGCCCGCCATCACCGCGGTGATCGAGGAAGGCATCAGCGTGAACGTCACGCTGATCTTCTCGGTGCAGCGCTACCGGGCGGTCATGGGCGCGTACCTCGACGGGCTGCGCAAGGCGCGGGTCGCCGGGCACGATCTCGGCAAGATCCATTCGGTGGCGTCGTTCTTCGTCTCGCGGGTGGATACCGAGATCGACACACGCCTCGAGGCGATCGGCACCCCGGAGGCGCTGGCACTGCGCGGGAAGGCCGGCGTGGCCAACGCCCGCCTCGCCTACGCCGAGTACGAGGACGTTTTCGCCCCCGGCGGCAACCACGTCTCCACCTACAATCACCTGGCCTCGGCCGGCGCCAACCGGCAGCGGCCGCTGTGGGCGTCCACCGGTGTGAAGAACCCCGATTACCCGGACACCCTCTACGTGACCGAACTGGTCGCGCCGAACACGGTGAACACGCTGCCGGAGAAGACGCTCGAGGCCGTCGCCGATCACGGCGAGGTCCGCGGGGACACCGTCTCCGGTGGGGCCGCCGAGGCCGCCGAGGTCTTCGATCGGCTGCGGGCCGCCGGTATCGATCTCGACGACGTCTTCGCCGTGCTCGAACGCGAGGGCGTGGACAAGTTCGAGAAGTCCTGGGAGGAACTGCTGGAGGCCACCACGGCCGAACTCCAGTCTGCCGCAGGAGGTAACTGACTCAGATGGCCGGCGCTCCGGAGAGCACACAGACGGCATCCGGCACACCGTGGCGTAACCCGCTGCGGGACGGCCGGGACAAACGGATTCCGCGGATCGCGGGCCCGTGCAGCATGGTGATCTTCGGGGTGACCGGAGATCTGTCCCGGCGCAAACTCATGCCGGCCATCTACGATCTGGCGAACCGGGGGCTGCTGCCCCCGGGTTTCGCACTGGTCGGTTTCGCCCGCCGGGAGATGTCGGACCGGGATTTCGGTGAGATCGTGCACGAGGCCGTCCGCGAACACGCGCGCACCCCGTTCCGCCAGGAGGTCTGGGACCACCTGGCCGAGGGATTCCGGTTCGTACAGGGCACCTTCGAGGACGGCGAGGCGTTCGGCCGCCTCGCCGAAACCCTGGCCCGGCTCGACGACGAGCGCGGCACCGGCGGTAACCATGCCTTCTACCTGTCGATTCCGCCGAACACCTTCCCGGTGGTGCTGGACCAGTTGCACCACCACCGGCTGACCAGTTCGGCGGCCGCACTCGGCCGCGCGCCGTGGCGGCGGGTCGTGATCGAGAAACCGTTCGGGCACGATCTCGACAGCGCACGAGAATTGAACGCCCTGGTGAACCGGGTGTTCCCCGAGGAAACGGTCTTCCGGATCGACCACTACCTCGGCAAGGAGACGGTGCAGAACATCCTGGCGTTGCGTTTCGCCAACCAGCTGTTCGATCCGATCTGGAACGCCAACTACGTCGACCACGTCCAGATCACCATGGCCGAGGACATCGGTCTGGGCGGCCGGGCCGGATATTACGACGGTATCGGCGCCGCCCGCGACGTGATCCAGAACCACCTGCTGCAGTTGCTCGCGCTCACCGCCATGGAGGAGCCGATCAGTTTCGAACCCCGTCAGTTGCAGAACGAGAAGATCAAGGTCCTCTCGGCCACCAAACTCGTGGAACCGCTCGATGAGACCACTGCCCGCGGCCAGTACGCGGCCGGCTGGCAGGGCGGCCAGGAAGTGGTGGGCCTGCTGGACGAGGAGGGTTTCGATCCGCAGTCGCGCACCGAGACCTACGCCGCGCTGACCCTCGAGGTCGACACCCGGCGCTGGGCGGGCGTGCCCTTCTATCTACGCACCGGGAAACGCCTCGGCCGCCGGGTCACCGAGATCGCGGTGGTGTTCAAACGCGCCCCCCATCTGCCCTTCGATCAGACCATGACCGAGGAGCTCGGCGAGAACGCACTCGTCATCCGGGTGCAGCCGGATGAGGGCATCACCATGCGGTTCGGGTCGAAGGTGCCCGGGTCGTCGATGGAAGTGCGCGATGTGAACATGGACTTCAGCTACGGCGAGGCGTTCACCGAATCGTCCCCGGAGGCCTACGAGCGGCTGATCCTGGATGTGCTGCTCGGCGAGCCCTCCCTGTTCCCGGTCAACGCGGAGGTCGAATTGTCCTGGCGCATCCTGGATCCGGTACTGGCCCACTGGGCCGCCGACGGGAAACCCGAACAGTACGAGGCCGGGACCTGGGGCCCGGATTCCGCCGACGCCATGCTGGCCCGCACCGGCCGGGAATGGCGGCGGCCGTGATCATCGATATCCCCGACACCACGACCGGCGCGGTCACCAAACGCCTGGTGCAGCTGCGCGAGAGCAACGGTGTGATCACCATGGGCCGGGTGCTGACCCTGGTGGTGTGCACACTGGACAGTTCCGAGGCCGAGGAGGCCATCGACGCCGCCAACGACGCCAGCCGCGAACACCCCTGCCGGGTGGTGGTGCTCGCACGCGGCGACCGGTCGGCACCGACCCGGTTGGACGCGCAGATCCGCGTCGGCGGGGACGCCGGCGCCGCTGAGGTGATCGTGCTGCGCCTGCAGGGGCAGCTGGTGAACCACGAGAACAGTGTGGTGATCCCGTTCCTGCTGCCCGATACCCCGGTGGTGGCGTGGTGGCCGCGGGGCGCCCCGGACTTCCCGTCCCGGGATTCGGTGGGCCGGTTGGCGACCCGGCGGATCACCGACGCCACCTTCGCCCCCGACCCGCAGGCGACCATCAAGAAACGTCGCGGCTCCTACGCGCCCGGTGATTCCGATCTGGCGTGGAGCCGGATCACCTATTGGCGGGCACTGCTGGCCGCCGCGATGGACGAACCACCGTTCGAACCCGTCCAGTCGGTGTCCGTCTCAGGTCTGCGCGACGAGCCCGCGCTGGATATGCTCGCGGGCTGGCTGGCCCGGCGACTGGGCTGCCCCGTGTACCGGCAGACCGGTGAGCTGCGGGTGGAGCTGCGCCGGAAGTCGGTGTCCATCGCTATCGCCCGCCCGCAGACCGGTGTCACCGCCACCCTGACCCGCACCGGTGATCCGGTGCAGCGGATCGCGCTGGCGCGCCGCGAGACCCGCGACTGCCTGGCCGAAGAGCTGCGTCGGCTGGACGCGGACGAGATCTACGCCGAGTCCCTGGCCGGAATCGAAGGGGTTACCTATGACCACTAGCTCCGCCGCCGTCGAAGTCCATGCCGACGGTGACGCCCTGACCACTGCCGCCGCCCGGCTGTTCGTCGAGGTTCTGGTCGCCGCCCAGTCCGAACGCGGCTCGGCCTCGGTCGTGGTGACCGGCGGTGGCACCGGTATCACCCTGTTGGAGAAGGTCCGGGACGATCCGGGCGCTCTCGACTGGTCGAAACTCGACGTGTTCTGGGGCGACGAACGTTTCGTGCCCGCCGGGGATCCGGAGCGCAACGAACTCCAGGCCCACCGGGCCCTGCTGGACCACGTCCCGGTGGACCCGGCCCGCATCCACACCGTGGCGACCTCCGACGGCGAATACCCCGACCCTGTCGAGGCCGCCGCCGAATACGCCACCGCCGTACGCGCCCATCTCGCCGCCCACGGCGCGTTCGACCTGCACCTGCTCGGGATGGGCCCGGACGGGCACATCAATTCGCTGTTCCCCGGTCATACCGACGCGATCGGAGAGGAACACGAATACGCCGTCGCGGTCACCGATTCGCCCAAGCCACCGCCGGTGCGGGTCACGCTGACCTACCCGGCGATCCGCCGTTCCCGTCATGTGGTCCTGGTGGTCTCCGGCTCCGGGAAGGCCGGGCCCGTCGCGGCGGCCGTGAACGGGGCCGAGCCCTTGGCGGTCCCGGCGGCGGGCGCGCGTGGTGCGGAGTCGACCACCTGGCTGCTGGATGAGGACGCCGCCGCCGGACTACGCTGACCGCGGCTCGACGGTCGCCGGCGGTTGCGCGCGCACCGCGGGAGCGGTGGCTGCGTTCGAGCTGCCGGCTCGGGCGGTGGTGAGGACGACGCCGATCGCCAGGACGAACGCTGCCAGTGCGCAACCGGTCCGGAGGAAGTGGAACATCTCCCAGCGGTGCAGGATCTCGGCGTAATCGGCCGGTGGAGTTCCCACGGCCCACTGCTTGATGTGCTGGTTGATCGGAACGTTCCCGAATCGGGTCACCAGAAAAGAGGTGATCACGAGCGCCGACGCGCAGCCGGCGAGCAGGCGCAGCCGCCCGCTCGATCGCGCGGCCAGCACCAGTGTGCTCAGCACGGCAAGACCCATCAGCGACTGCACGACCGGACCGTTCACCCGCATCAGCGCGGTGTGGAACGTGAAACGGACGTCGAGCGGGACCGCACGGAACGCGTACAGCACGTTCACCGCCCCGTAGCCGAAGGCCCCGGCCAGCAAGCCGGGAAACAGGAGCGCAGCCGCGCGTATGGGTGTCGACCACATCGGAAACTCCCTTTTCGATATCGCAACAGTGAGTTGCGTTATCGTCAGCATGCCCGCCGCTCGCAGATAACGCAACAAGGAGTTGCAATGAATGCCGCCTCCCTCGGCCGCGGGCCCAAGGTTCGCGCCGCCGTCCTGGCCGCGACCGTCGCCGAGCTGGGTGAGCACGGATATGCCGCGTTCACCATCGAGAACGTCGCGCGGCGCACCGGCGTGCACAAGACCACCGTCTACCGCCGCTGGCCCGACCGCGACACCCTGATCGCCGAGGCACTGAGCGAGAGCGTCGCCACCGAGCTCCCCATTCCCGACACCGGTTCGATCGACGACGACCTGCCCGCGCTGGCCCGCGGCCTGGTCGAATGGATCACCAGCCCGGCAGGCCGGGCGGTCCTCGCGGTGATGCCGACCGGGCCCACCGGCGCGCCGACCCCGTCGGATCCCGTTCGGCACGTCTTCCGGGACCGCATCCGCCGAGCGCTCCCGCCGGTCGCCCGGGCCGTCGCGCGCGGTGAGCTGCCGCCGCACACCGATCCCGCCGAATTGATCAAAGCCCTCGTGGCGCCCATCTACTTGCGAGTCGCGATCACCGGCGAAAAGGTGGACGACCGCACCGCCGACAGGGCGGCGGCGGTGGCGCTCACCGCCGCGCGCGCCGGTCTCTTCGCCGAGGATCCGCCGCCACGACGGTGACCGCCGGAACCCCACCTCGGCACCATGTCCGGCCGAATACCCCGGACGCTTCCGACTGCCCGGACACGAACGGAATCACGTCGGCGACGGCACACCGCACACCCTGTCGCCGGGTTCCGCGCCACCGGGCGTCGCGATTACGGAGGAGCCGCCGAGACTCGGTCGCCGGGGTGTCGACTGCAGGAGTCGGGCGGCACCCCGGTGTCGGTCCGGGATCGCCTCTCAGTCGGCCGGCACAGCCCCGGGGCGGGGCAATCCCAGCGATGCCACGAGGTCCAGCATTTCCGCTCGGTGCAGCGCCGCGGGATCCCGCGCGACCGGATGGATATGGCCGTCGATCTCCAGAGCCGCCAGACCGTGCATACGACCCCACACCCGGAGCGCCAGCGCAGCCGCGGCCGGGGTCACCTCCGGGATGTCCTCGCGAACCTTCGCCACATAGTCGGGGTGCAGTTCGGCCCAGGAGTTGGCCACCGGACTGCCCGCTGGATCGCGCTCGGGCACGGCGTCGACCGTGGTCGCCGGACCCACCTCCGGCACCGTCGAAAGCAGCTGGGATCTACCCCGGCTGGTGATCCGGGCGCACAGCGGCCGCGCGG